>NZ_JACDCU010000089.1 GCF_013817365.1 Methylibium sp.
CCCTTCTTCACCGGCGTGTACGAGCGCATCTCGATGTGCGCCGGGTAGTGGTAAGGCGCCGTCTTGAGCGACACGTCCTTGGGCACATCGACCACCACCGGGCCGGGCCGGCCGGTGCGCGCGATGTAGAACGCCTTCTTCATCGTGATGGCCAGATCGCGCACGTCCTTGACCAGGAAGTTGTGCTTGACGATCGGGCGGGTGATGCCGACGGTGTCGCATTCCTGGAAGGCATCGAGGCCGATCGCCGGCGTGGGCACCTGGCCGGTGATGATCACCATCGGGATCGAGTCCATGTAGGCGGTGGCAATGCCGGTGATGGCATTGGTCACGCCCGGGCCCGAGGTCACCAGCGCAACGCCGACGTCGCCGGTGGCACGTGCATAGCCGTCCGCGGCATGGATCGCGGCCTGTTCATGACGCACGAGGACATGCTCGATCTTGTCTTGCTTGTAGAGCGCGTCGTAGATGTAGAGCACCGCCCCGCCGGGATAGCCCCAGAGGTACTTGACGCCCTCGGCCTGCAGGCAGCGAACGAGAATCTCCGAGCCGTTGGGATCGGCGCCGGGGTCGTTGGGTGAGGGATGCGGCTGTGCCGTTGCGGCACGCTTGATTTCCGCGGCAGACATGTCCATTTCAGAACCTCTTGGAATTTCTCTGACGAAACACCTTTGGTGCCCCTCTTCGCACCCTTGTGAGGTGGATGTGGGGCCTGCGCGATCAACAGCAAAGCAACCCGGGTGGGGCCGCTATTGAGGATCTAAAGAGCGTTGTGCGAAGCAGCATTATGTCACCAGCACCGCTGCGCTTCTCGACGAGGCAGCCCTGAAAAACTGCAATGACATAATCGTTGCCGCTTCTGCGCGCCGTGGCCGCGCGCCTTACTCCGGCTTGCTCGCAGGGCAGCTCCAAGGCCCGCCGCCGCCGGACAAAGAACCCTGGCACGCGCTTCAAACGAAGGCAGTGCAACCCATGAACTTCCTCTCCATTCCCCTATACGGCGCAGCGCTGCAAGCTCGCTGCGCCTTGCGGCTGCCCGCATCGCAGAGAGAGCCCGAAGAATGAAGCGGGCTGTGCCCCTGTCCGCCGGCATCCAGGCAAGTGTTCGCACGCCAGGCCTCGGTCGGCGCATGGGCTGTTTCATCTACGAAGGCGTGCTGCTGTTCGGCGTGGTGTTCGTCAGCGCCCTGCTCTACGCGGTGCTGACCGACCAGCGCAACGCCATGCAAGGCCGCGAAGGTTTGCTCATCATTGCCCTGGTGCTGATGCCGGGCCTCTATCTGGTGTGGTATTGGTCGCAGACCGGCCAGACGCTGCCGATGCAGACATGGCACATCCGCCTGACCACCGCTGGCGGCCAGCGCGTGTCGCGCCTGCGCGCGAGCATGCGCTACCTTGCCAGCTGGGTCTGGTTCCTGCCTGCCCTGGCGCTCTGGCACATCGCCGGCTGGCGCAGTGCCGGCGCACTGATGGCGGCGCTGGCGGGCGGCGTCGTCGGCTATGCCTTGCTGGCGCTGCTTCACCCGCAGCGCCAGTTCTGGCACGACGCCGTGTGTGGTACACGGCTGATCGACACACGCCCGGCAGCCGGCCCCAGCGCCGCGGCACCGCCCGGACGAGTGAGCCCTCAATGAGTTCGCGCTTGCCGGTCCCCTTTACCGTGTGCGTCTACTGCGGCTCGCGCGAGGGCGCGAACCCGGCCTTCGCGGAGGCGGCGAACGCGGTCGGCGACGCCATCGGCAAGCGCGGCTGGCGGCTGGTCTACGGTGGCGCGCAGGTCGGCTTGATGGGCGTCCTGGCAGATGCGGCGCTCGCCGCCGGCGCCAGCGTGGTCGGCGTGATCCCTCGATCATTGATGGAGCGCGAAGTCGGCCATCCGGGATTGAGCGAACTGCTGGTGGTGGAGACCATGCACCAGCGCAAGCAGGCCATGGCCGAGCGCGCCGATGTGTTCCTGGCGCTACCCGGCGGGATCGGCAGTTTCGAGGAATTGTTCGAGGCCTGGACCTGGCGCCAGCTCGGCTACCACGACCAGCCGATCGGCCTGCTCAACGTGGCAGGCTACTACGACGCGCTGATCGCTTTCCTGCAGCAGACGGTGCGCGAGGGCTTTATGTCGCCGTCCACGCAGGCGATGCTGGAGGTCGGCACCGAACCGGATGAACTGCTGGGGCGGCTGGAAGTGCTGGCACGAAGGGCGAAGGGCCGCGACGACTACAGCCGCACCTGAAGCCCCGGGGAAACTTCGCGCGTTTGGCGTGGCGCTCGCATTGCCGGCGCTCCCGGCGCGGACAGCCGGCAGGACCGCCCGCCGATCCGGATCAAACGGCCGCTTCGTCCGTCTCGCCGGTGCGGATGCGCACAGCCTGTTCGACGTTGGTGACGAAGATCTTGCCGTCGCCGATCTTGCCGGTCTTGGCGGCCTTCACCACGGCCTCGATGCAGCGCTCGACGTCTTCGTCCTTGACGACGACCTCGACCTTCACCTTGGGCAGGAAATCGACCACGTACTCTGCGCCGCGGTAAAGCTCGGTGTGGCCTTTCTGGCGGCCGAAGCCCTTGACCTCGGTCACCGTGAGCCCCGAAACACCGACCTCGGCCAGCGCCTCCCGAACCTCTTCGAGCTTGAAGGGCTTGATGACGGCGGTGATCTGTTTCATGGCGGCTCCGGGAAATTCGACTGATCGAATTTAAGCACGGAACTTCGAGGTGATCGGGTAGCGCCAGTCTCGTCCGAACGCTCGGTGAGTGATGCGGATGCCGACCGGCGCCTGGCGGCGCTTGTACTCGTTGACGGCGATCAGCCGGGTGACCCGCTCGACCACCGCCGCATCGAAGCCGGCGGCGACGATCTCTGCGATTCCCTCGTCTTCTTCCATGTAGCGCGCCAGGATCGCGTCGAGCACTTCGTAGGGCGGCAGGCTGTCCTGGTCGGTCTGGTCAGGTCGCAGTTCGGCCGACGGGGGGCGCGTGATGATCCGTTCGGGAATCACCGGCTCCGCGCCCTGCGCATTGCGCCAGGCCGCGAGCCGGTAGACCAGCGTCTTGGCAACGTCCTTGATGACCGCGAAGCCGCCCGCCATGTCGCCATACAGCGTGCAGTAGCCGGTGGCCATCTCGCTCTTGTTGCCGGTGGTGAGCACGATCCGGCCTGATTTGTTGGACAGCGCCATCAAGAGAGTGCCGCGACAACGCGCCTGGATGTTTTCCTCCGTGGCGTCCTCCGGCAGCCCGGCGAACTCTTCGGCGAGGCTGGCCTTGAAGGCCTCGAACATGGGCGTGATCGAAATCTCGTCGTACTGCACGCCCAGGCGGCGGGCCATGTCGCGCGCGTCGAGCCAGGAGATATCGGCCGTGTAGGGCGAAGGCATCATGACTGCGCGCACCTTGTCCGCACCCAGGGCATCGACCGCCACCGCCAGCACCAGCGCCGAATCGATGCCGCCCGACAGGCCGATGATCGCGCCCGGGAAACCGTTCTTGCCCAGGTAGTCGCGCACGCCCATGACCAGCGCTCCCCATGCCTGAGCTTGCAGCTCGGGCTGCGGCGCCAGCGGTCCCGTCACGCTGCCGTCGGTGCCCACATCGACCAGCAGCAACTCCTCGGTGAAGGTGCCGGCGCGCGCGCCCACATGGCCTTGCGCATCGACTGCGAACGAGCCGCCGTCGAACACCACCTCGTCCTGGCCGCCGACCAGGTGCGCATAGAGCACCGGCAGGCCGGTCGCTCGCGCGCGATGGGCCATGCGCTCTTCGCGCTCGCCGGCCTTGCCCAGGTGAAAGGGCGAGGCGTTGATCACCGCAAGCGCCTGCGCACCGGCCGCTTTCGCCGCCTCGGCCGGTTCGTCGAACCAGGCGTCCTCGCAGACCAGCACGCCGACCTTCAGGCCGCCTAGGTCCACCACCAACGGTCCCAGACCTGCACTGCGGCCCGAGACGAAATAGCGCCGCTCGTCGAACACCTGGTAGTTCGGCAGTTCGCGCTTCGCATAGCAGGCGGTGATGCGCCCGGCCTGCAGCATCGAGGCCGCATTGACCCGCCGCTGCACGGCGAGGGAACGCGTGCGAACATGCCCCGCATCGTCGAGTGTCTTGGGATGACCGACGACGACCTGCAGGTCAGGCAGATCGGCCAGCGAGGCGGCGCAGGCGGCCAGCGCCTCTTCGCAGGCGCGCATGAAGGCCGGGCGCAAGAGCAGGTCTTCGGGCGGGTAGCCGGTCAGCGACAACTCCGGCGTGATCACCAGCCGCGCGCCTTCGGCATGGGCCCGACGCGCGAAGTCGGCAACGCGCTTTCCATTGCCGGCGAGGTCGCCCACGGTGGCATTGAACTGGACGAGCGCGAGCTTGAGCGTGGCAGAAGAAGGCATGGAAAAGAAGCGTCCGGCAGTCTCGAAAGATGGTACCTGCGACCCCGACAAGTGGGTCGTCACCCTGCACGACGACCCGTCGAGCATCGATGCCGCTACCTGGGATGCCCTGCTCTCCACCAGCGCCTCGGCCAACCCCTTCATGCGGCATGCCTACTTCCTGGCGCTGCAGGAATCGGCAAGTGCCGTGCCCAAGACGGGCTGGGCGCCGCAGTTCCTGGCCGTCGAGCGCGGCGGTGTGCTGGTGGCCGCCTGCCCGCTCTACCTCAAGAGCCATTCCTATGGCGAGTACGTGTTCGACTGGGCCTGGGCCGACGCCTACGAGCGCGCCGGCCTGCAGTACTACCCGAAGCTACTGGCGGCGGTGCCCTTCACGCCGGTGCCCGGCTCGCGGCTTCTGGCGCGTGACGATGAGGCCCGCACCGTGCTGCTGCGCGCGATGCAGGCCCTCGCCGCCGACAACCACCTTTCTTCCGCTCACGTACTGTTTCTGGGCGAGGCCGACCGCGCCGCCGCCGAAGCGGCCGGCTGGATGCTGCGCAGCACGGTGCAGTTCCACTGGCACAACCGCCACGCGGCCGAAGGCGGCGAGCCCTACGCCGACTTCGCTGATTTCCTCGCCACCCTGCAACGCGACAAGCGCAAGAAGATCCAGCAGGAGCGGCGCTACGTGCGCGAGGCCGGGGTCGACTTTGAAGTGCGGCAGGGCAAGGAAATCGCACCGGCCGACTGGGACTTCTTTTACCGCTGCTACACCACCACCTACCGCGAGCACCGCTCCACGCCTTACCTCACTCGCGACTTCTTCGCCCGCATGGCGGCGACGATGCCGGAGCACTGGCTGCTCTTCACCGCGCGCCAGGCCGGCGAGCCGATCGCCACCTCGCTGATCGCGCTGGATCCCGAGCAAGGCCATGCCTACGGTCGTTACTGGGGCCACGCGCCCGGCAGCCCGCCGGTCAACTGCCTGCATTTCGAAGCCTGCTATTACCAGCCGCTGCAGTGGTGCATCGAACACGGCTACCGCCGCTTCGAAGGCGGCGCCCAGGGCGAGCACAAGATGGCCCGCGGCCTGATGCCGGTGCGCACGCATTCCGCGCACTGGCTCAGCGACGCGCGCTTCACTGACGCGGTGTCGCGCTACCTGGCGCGCGAAGGCGCCGGCATCGAGGCCTACGTGAGCGAGCTCGACGAGCGCAACCCGTTCAAGCAGGGTGCCCGGGCCCGGGCCGCCGGCGAAGAGCCGCCGTCAGCCTGAGAAGCAAGCGCCGGCCATTGCGCGCCTCGTGCGATGCAGCAGCTTGGCGGGCAAACCGCCGTGCGGCGGCCGCTCCGGGACGAAGGCTCACTCTTCCTTAAAGTCACCGCCCAGTGCGAACACCAGCTGCTCGGGCAAGATGTACTTGCGCAGGGCAGCGTTGGCCTCTTCGACCGTCATGCGGCCCAGCGCGTCATCGACCTTCTGGGCCAGCGCAAACGTCCGGTCGAGTTCCAGATTGCCGGCCAACGTGGACGCAAGGCGAGCGTCTTGCGAGCGCGCGAGTTGCCGCGCACTCACCAGGCCGCGCTTGGCCTCGTTCAGTTCGGCCGCCGTGAAGCCGTCTTTCAGCGCCCGTGCGAGCTCTCCCTTGAACGCCGCCTCCACCTTCGCGCGGTTGCTCGGCGCAAAGATGGCCTCGGCCACCCAGGGCGAGTTCGGCTCGAAGGGATTCCAGCGCACGCCGCTGTAGACGCCGTAGGACAGGCCCTCTTTCTCGCGGATGCGCTGCCATAGCCGCGAGTTGCCGCCGGCGCCCAGCATGTGGTTGGCCAGCATGAGGGCGGGGTAGTCCGGGTCGGTGTCCGTGATCGGCAGCGGCAGCTGCACCGCCATCGTCGCGTTCTGCTTGTCGGGCGTGGCGAGCACCAGCCGAGCCGGCTCGGGCACGATCAGCGGATTCGGAACCCGCGCGTAGGGCAGCGGGCTTTTCCAGTCGCCGAAGCTCGATTCGAGCGCCCGCCGCACTGCCGCCACGTCCATGTCGCCGCTGGCGCCGAACTCGGCGTTCGAGGCGCCGTAAAAGCGGCGGTGGAAGTCGCGCACCTGCTCGGGCTGCACGGCTTTCAGGTCCGCCACGATCTCGTCGAAGGTGCGCGCGTACCGCACATCGCCGCGCAGGTACGGATTGCCGTGGCGTGCCATGGCGTTGTCGACGACTGCAGCGGGTTCCTTGCGCTGCTGCTCCACCGCCGTGATCGCTTGGCTGCGCTGTTCTTCGAGCACGGCCGGCGGAAAGGACGGTTCACGCAGCATCTGCCCGACCAGCTCGATCACCGCCGGCAACTGCTCGCGCCGGGTCGAAATGCCGACGTTGACCTCGCCGTTACCGCCGCCGATGGACACCACGGCGCGCAATTCGTCGAGCCGGTCCCGAATCTCCTGACGGCCCAGTTGCCGAGTGCCCTCGTTGAGTAGAGCGGCCACCATCGACGGCACCGCGCCCTGGTTGGCCAGGCTTTTCGCGTCACCGAAATGAAGCGCCAGCGTCGCCTGCACCGCATTCCCACGGGTCGGCTTGGGCAGCAGCGCGACCTCCATGCCGCTGGCCAACTCGAAGGTCTGCGTCTTCGCGTCGATGTTGGCCGGCGAGGCGTCGAAAGCCGCCACTGCAGCCGCGCCCTCCTGCGGCTTGAAGTCCTTGAACTGCGCGGCCACGTCGACGGCCTTGGGCACCGGCGCGCGCTGCGGATTTTCCGTTGGCAGGTAGGTCGCCAAGGTGCGATTCGACCGCAGCAAGCGCTCGGTGGCAACGCGCTGCACATCGGCCAGCGTCAGGTCGCGAACCCGGTCGCGCGTCAGGAAGTAAAGCCGCCAGTCGCCCTGGGCGACCGATTCCGACAGCGCCACGCCGACGCGCTCGGCATTGGTGAAGGACAGGTCCCAGGCCTTGAGCCACTTGCTTTTGGCGCGCTTCAGTTCTTCGGCTGTGATCGGCTCGCTGGCGACCGACTCGATCACCGACAGCATCTCGGCGCTGGTCTTGCCCGGCTCCTGGCCCGGCGGCAGTTCGGCGATGAAGAGGGCCACGCCGGGGTCGTAAAGACCGAAGGCATCGGCGCCCACGCTGGCGGCGAGTTGCTTTTCGACCAGGCGCTTGTGCAGCCGCCCCGAAGGCGCGTCGCCGAGCACGATGGTCAGGACCTCCATTGCTGCGTGGTCGGGGTGCGCGGCCGCGGGCGTGTGATAACCCGCGTAGAGCAGCGGCGTGCCGCCGTTGCGGCGCAAGGTGACCGCACGCTCGCCGTCCTGTACCGGGTCGATCGTGTAGAGCACCGGCACCACGCGTTCGGGCTTCGGGATGGGGCCGAAGAACTCGTGCACCCATTCCAGCACCTGCGGTACGTCGAACTTGCCTGAAACGACCAGCGTCGCGTTGTCGGGTTGGTAGTGGCGGCGGTAGAAGGCTTGCAGGCTGGCGATGTCGACGTTCTCCACGTCGCTGCGTGCGCCGATCGTGTCGTTGCTGTAGTTGTGCCAGTCGTACATCGCCGACAGCGTCTTCTGGTAGAGGATGCGGCCGGGGCTGTTCTCGCCCATCTCCATCTCGTTGCGCACCACCGTCATCTCGCTGTCGAGATCCTTCTTGGCGATGAAGCTGTTCACCATTGCGTCGGCATGCCAGGAGAGGAACCACTCCAGGTTGTCCTCGTTGGCCGCGAAGCTGGCGAAGTAGTTGGTGCGGTCGAACCAGGTGCTGCCGTTGGCCCGCAGGCCGCGCTTGGTGAACTCCGACCAAACGTTGGGATTCGTCGGCGTGCCCTTGAAGATCAGGTGCTCGAGCAGGTGGGCCATGCCCGTTTCGCCGTAGTTCTCATGGCGCGAACCGACGTGATAGGTCAGGTTGACGGTGGTGGTCGGCTTGGCGCTGTCGGGTACCAGGAGCAGGCGCAGGCCGTTGGCGAGGCGGTACTCGCTGATGCCTTCGACCGCGGTGACCGAGGTCATGCCCTGCGGCAACGGCGGGATGGCAGGCGTTTGCGCCTGCAGGGACGAACTGAGCAAACCGAGCGCAAGGGCGCCGGCCAGGATGAACTTCTGGAACATGGTGGGCAGGCCGTCGGAGCCGAGGCCAGGCTGGAGGAGATGGCAGTTTAGTGAGCCGTGTGGCCCGCGAGTTCCGCGCAGGCCCTCCTCTGGTTCATTGCACCCTCACGGCGGCGGGCACGCCTCTCAGGCCTCGCCGGGCCGTTCCCAAGAGGATTGAGCGCCCCTTGGGGGGGCCGCGAGCGAAGCGCCCTGGGGGTCGTCATCTCAGGCTGCGTTGCCGTTCGCGAGGTAGCTCGCCATGCCAGTCCTGATCTCCTCCTTGGCGGATTCGGGGCCTTCCCAGCCCTCGACCTTCACCCACTTGCCGGCCTCGAGGTCCTTGTAGTGCTCGAAGAAGTGCTGGATCGCCTTCAAGCGCATCTGGTTGATGTCTTCCGGCTTCTTCCAGTGGTCGTAGATCGGCAGGATCTTCGTCGTCGGCACGGCGAGCACCTTGGCATCGCCGCCCGCCTCGTCTGCCATCTTGAGGATGCCGATCGGGCGGCAGGTGACCACCACGCCGGGCGTCAGCGGGAACGGCGTGATGACCAGCACATCGACCGGGTCGCCGTCGTCCGACAGCGTCTGCGGCACATAGCCGTAGTTGCAGGGGTAGTGCATGGCCGTGGTCATGAAGCGGTCGACGAACAGCGCGCCGCTGACCTTGTCGACCTCGTACTTGATCGGGTCGGCGTTCATCGGTATTTCGATGATGACGTTGAACTCTTCGGGCGCCTTGGCGCCGGGGGTCACGTTGTGCAGGCTCATGAAGGCTTTCCGGGATCGCGGGGAAACCCGAATTCTAAGCAGCCGCCTGTCGCAGAACTGACCCTGGGCGCGCTTGGAACGCCCCGAAACGCGGTGGGCAAGCGCAGGAACACACCGCGCAATGCGCGTTGCGGCTTGTGAGGGCTTCCACTAGCATGCGCCGGCAACCCGGCCGGGGCCTGCGGCTTTCACAGCCCGGGCAGTGCGAAGCCGCGGTGTACCCGAGAAGACCCCAACCGAGGAAGGAGACTCCCCTCATGTCCAGTTCCCTGGCGCTCATCTTTGCGCTTCTGTGCGGCCTTGCCGCCGTCGCCTACGGTTTCATCCAGCGCAAATGGATCCTCGAGCAGGATGCCGGCAACGCGCGCATGCAGGAGATTGCGTTGGCCATCCAGCAGGGTGCCGCCGCCTATCTGGCGCGTCAGTACCGCACCATCGCGATCGTCGGCGTCATCCTTGCGGTCCTGATCGGCGTCTTCATCGACGTCACCACGGCGGTCGCCTTCGTGATCGGCGCCGTGCTTTCAGGAGCCTGTGGCTTCATCGGCATGAATGTCTCGGTCAAGGCCAACGTGCGCACCGCGCAGGCCGCCACGCGCGGCATGAAGGAGGCGCTCGACGTCGCCTTCAAGGGCGGCGCGATCACCGGGATGCTGGTCGTGGGCCTGGGCCTTCTGGGCGTGACGATCTTCTTCTGGTTCCTCACCGGCAACGGCCAGATCACGCCGACCAGCGGGCTGGCCGCAGCACTCAAGCCGCTGCTCGGTTTCGCCTTCGGCGCCTCGCTGATCTCCATCTTCGCGCGGCTGGGCGGCGGCATCTTCACCAAGGGCGCCGACGTGGGCGCCGATCTGGTGGGCAAGGTCGAGGCCGGCATCCCGGAAGACGATCCGCGCAACCCGGCAGTGATTGCCGACAACGTCGGCGACAACGTCGGCGACTGCGCCGGCATGGCCGCCGACCTGTTCGAGACCTACGCGGTCACGATCATCGCCACCATGGTGCTGGGCGCGCTGCTCGTCGTTTCCGCGCCGATGCAGGCGGCGCTGTATCCGCTGGCACTGGGCGGTTTCGCGATCATCTCGTCGATCGTCGGCTGCAGCGTCGTCAAGGCCACGCCGGGCATGAAGAACGTGATGCCGGCGCTCTACAAGGGCCTCATCGTGACCGGCGCGATCTCGCTGGTCGGCTTCGCCGGGGTCACCTGGTGGGTGATGCCCGACAACGCAATCTATTCGGAAGGCTCGCGGCTGCGCCTGTTCGGCTCGGCCGTCGTGGGTCTGGTGCTGACCGGGCTGCTGGTCTGGATCACCGAGTACTACACCGGCACGCAGTACGCGCCGGTCAAGCACGTGGCGCAGGCCTCGACCACGGGCCACGGCACCAACGTGATCGCGGGGCTGGGCGTTTCGATGCGCTCGACCGCCTGGCCGGTCGTGTTCGTGTGCGCGGCCATCCTGGCGTCCTACGAGCTCGCCGGCCTGTACGGCATCGCCATCGCGGCGACTTCGATGCTCAGCCTCGCGGGCATCGTGGTGGCGCTCGACGCCTACGGCCCGATCACCGACAACGCCGGCGGCATCGCCGAGATGGCCGACATGCCGCCGAGCGTGCGCGACATCACCGACCCGCTCGATGCCGTGGGCAACACCACGAAGGCGGTGACCAAGGGCTACGCCATCGGCTCCGCAGGCCTGGCTGCGCTGGTGCTGTTCGCGGACTACACGCACACGCTGGAAGCGGCCGGCCTGCTGGTCAGCTTCGATCTGTCGAACCCCTCGGTGATCGTGGGTCTGTTCATCGGCGGCCTGAT
>NZ_JACDCU010000438.1 GCF_013817365.1 Methylibium sp.
GGGAGACAACATGAGAACCCGCATCCCCAACAGCCTGCAGTCTCGCGTGCGCGAGTTCTTCGAGGCAAACCAAGACGAGGAACTCACATTCGAGGACATCTGCACGAAATTCGGCTGCTCGATTAACGCGGCGCGCAACGTCGTTTACACGCTCGTGCGGTTCGGCAAGGTCGAGAGCCTCCACGTCATCCGCCCGCGTGCAATGGGCGCAAGGAAGGACTCATGACCGTCAAACAACGCATCATCGCCGCCGTCGCCGCCTGCGGCCCGCGCGGCGCCCGGCAGGCCGAGATCGCCGCGGCATCCGGCATCACGATCAACCACGTCAGCGCCGAACTCAAGCGCTTGTGCGCGGCCGGGCAAGTTTTTTGCATCGGCTCACGCAAGCACTCGCACTACTTCCCGGACGCATCGAGCGCGGCGGCATTCACCCCGTTGTTCGAGGCCGAGCAGGCGGTGCTTGCGCAGGCCATCAAGGATGCCGACCTCATGCGCAGGCGGGCCGCGCACCGCAGGAAATCCGCCGCCAAGCCCAGCAAGCCGAGGAAGGCTCGCGCGCCGAACAAGACGCCAAAGCCGGCTGTCAACCACTGGCGCCAGGACAACACCAAGCCTTCCACTCAGACGATCAAGGCAGCGGTAGTGGTGATCCCCGTGGGCCTCAAGCCGACCATCTGCCCGAGCGGCAAGGATCATCGGTTCACGGTGACGGGGCCGGTGGTTGGTGGGTTCAAGACGCTCGGAATCGGCCGGTATCTGGAGGCCGCATGAGCGTCCGCATCCCCCTCTCCGGGCAAAGCCGATTCCATAGCGCCGTCGAGTCGTGCGCGAACGTGGCCGTTGGATACGCCGTCGCGCTGCTCTCTCAACTCGCCATCTTCCCGATGTTCGGCATCCATGTGCCCCTGTCCACGAACCTCGCGATCGGGGCTTGGTTCACCGTCATCAGCCTCGTGCGCAGCTACGTGATCCGGCGCTGGTTCAACGGGCTCAAGTTCAGGAGCCGGGCATGAGCGTTCGCGTCCTCCAGGGTGATTGCAGGGCTGTGATGGCCACGCTGCCGGAGGCATCGGTGGACAGCATCGTGACTGACCCGCCCTACGAACTCGGCTTCATGGGCAAGTCGTGGGACTCGACCGGCGTTGCCAACGACGCGAACACATGGCGCGAGGCGCTGCGCGTGCTCAAACCCGGAGGCCATCTTCTCGCCTTCTCAGGCACTCGCACCTATCACCGCATGGTGTGCGCCATCGAGGATGCTGGGTTTGAGGTGCGCGACCAGATCGGTTGGGTGTTTGCCAGCGGCTTCCCGAAGTCTCACAACGGTGAATGGGGCGGTACTGCGCTCAAGCCGGCATGGGAGCCAATCTGCATGGCCCGCAAGCCGCTCATCGGCACCGTCGCGGCGAACGTGCTGGCGCATGGCACAGGCGGCTTAAACATCGACGCGTGTAGGGTGCCACATGTGCCCGTCGAGGGCGGGACGCTCGCGCAAAACAGCCACCTACGGGCGTCCATCCGCCGCGCTGCAGGCGACTCGATGTTCGGCAACACGGCCGAGAGCGAGGCGGCGATGACTGCGACCGGCCGCTGGCCCGCCAATCTGATCCACGACGGCAGCGATGAGGTGCTGGCGGTGTTTCCGTTAGACCGCAGCGCCGCTCGGTTCTTCTACTGCGCCAAGGCCGACCGCGCCGACCGCAACGATGGCCTGCAAGGAATGCCAGAGTCGGTCGTCAGTGTTTGGGGCGGCGATGAGGATCTGAGCATCGGCAAGAAAAGCACGATGCCACGCGCGAACCATCACCCAACAGTAAAGCCCACCGACCTGATGCGCTACCTGTGCCGGCTCGTCACCCCAAAGGGCGGCACCGTGCTCGACCCGTTCATGGGCAGCGGCAGCACCATGAAAGCGGCGGAGCTTGAGGGCTTCGACGGCATCGGGATCGAACTGTCTGCCGAATACATCGAGATCGCCCGCCGCCGCATCGCCGCTGATGCACCGCTGTTTGCAGAGGTGGAGGCGGCATGAGCAAGCGAGTATTCCGCCTCGTCCATCTGCAGGCCCGGCAGAACGCTGCACGGTGCATTGCAGAGGCGCCAGAGGGCTACGTGGTCACGGTGGCCGAGCCGACGCGCTCAGGCGACCAAAACGCAGCCTTGCACGCCCACCTGAACGAGATCGCCGACCGCTGCGAATGGGCCGGCCGCCGCTGGGACATCGAGACATGGAAGCGGCTGCTCACGGCCGCATGGTGTCGCGCCACAGGTGAGCCGGTCGTGATGCTGCCGGCGCTCGACGGCGCTGGGGTTGACATCGTTTTCCGCCGGACATCGAGCCTGAGCAACAGCGAATGCAGCGAGTTGATCGCCTTCATCGAAGCGTGGGCTGCGCATCAGCCCGCTATGCAGAAAACGGAGGACGCATGAACGATTGGCCGATCCTGATGTACCCGGACGATCCAGAGGACTGCGCGGCCTACGCGCTGACCTCGGAGCGCCTGCTAGCCGTGCTCGACCGCATCAAGCCGAACCCGTTGGCCGCGATGTGCTCGCACAAGGACGCGCACTCACGCGAGTGGACCGAGCCTGCGCCGAGCACCGCAAAGCCGGCGCTGGCCGGGCTGGGCGTGGAGCAGGCGTTCGATCAGCGGCTAGGGGCGTGGAAGCCGTGAGGCGTGCCCATCGCATCGACGCCAACCAACCCGACATCGTGGCCGCACTCAGAGCCGCCGGGGCTACCGTTTGCAGTCTCGCGGGAGTGGCTGACGGCGTGCCGGATTTACTGGTCGGCGCCTCCGGCAAAACCGCGCTCATCGAAGTCAAGGACGGCTCACGCTGCCCGAGCGAACGCCGGCTCACTCCCGATCAACGCAAGTGGCGTGCCGAATGGCAGGGCGGGACGCTGGCGGTTGTGTGCGACGTGGAATCTGCCTTGCGGGTGCTGGCTGTCATGAGGGCGGGAGATGAGCCGGCGACCCATTCGGCGCGGGTGGACGTTGCCGCATGACCACTTTCCCGAAAACCGCCTACATCCGCAGCCCGGCCCTGATGCGCGCCTACCGCGAGATTCCTTGCCAAGGCAACAGCAAGAGCGAAGGCGCTATCTGTGGCGCCATCGACGGAACAGTGTGTGGGGCGCACAGCAACCAATCCGTGCACGGCAAGGGCCGCTCGATCAAGGCGAGCGACGACAAGTGCGCAAGCCTGTGCCACCGCTGCCACACCAAACTCGATCAGGGCCCATTCCTGTCGCGCGAGGCACGCCGGCAGATGTGGCAGCGAGCACACGAGCG
>NZ_JACDCU010000439.1 GCF_013817365.1 Methylibium sp.
GTGCGCCCATAAGGGGCGAGAAGCGAGCCTGTGGCCCGCTGCGCGGCCCGAAACGCGTCAGAGCGCGTGCGAACCTGCATCCATTTCGCGCCAAACCAGCGAAAGCTGGCTCCAAATGGCGCGTCTCGTGCAATGTCACTACTGGACGACCGAATACAGCAGCTTATTCAGCGTTGCCTTAGCCGTCCTGGACAGCCGAATCTTCGCGACCGGCGCTGTCCACCGGCTACGTCACCGTGGGTCACGAGGTACGTAATCCCGTACCAGCCGCCCTGGCCCCTGGCCCCTGACATCGCGGGGCGATTAGAACTGGTCGACCTTTGCGGTCGTTATTGCCAGACCGACTCGTCGACGATTTGTCGAAGATGCGTCGGGACGGCACAGGATGTACGGCGCCAGACCCGGTTCGTTGTCGACCGATCAGTTCAAAGGACCCCTGCCTTGACCACCCCCACCCTCCAGACTGCGGAGGCGGCAATGCCGCCCATCACCGCCGCCATCCTGACCTCGCTGCGCGAGTTCCTGGCGTTCAAGCTCAGCGCCGAGGAGTACGGCATCGACATCCTGCGCGTGCAGGAGATCCGCTCCTATGAGGAGCCCACCCGCATCGCCAATGCGCCCGACTTCATCAAGGGTGTGATCAACCTGCGCGGCGTGATCGTGCCGATCGTCGACATGCGGCTGAAGTTCAACCTCGAGCAGGCCAGCTACGACAGCTTCACCGTCGTGATCGTCCTGAACATCGGCTCGCGCGTCGTTGGCATGGTCGTCGACGCCGTCTCCGACGTGATCACCTTGTCCCCCGAGCAACTGCGCCCCGTCCCCGAGTTCAGTTCGGCGATTGCCAGCGACCACTTGTTGGCGATCGGCGCGATTGATCAGCGCATGTTGATCCTCGTCGACATCGAAAAACTCATGACCGGAGCCGAGATGGGCCTGATCGAACACACGCTGCAGTAAACCCGCTCCCACTTTCGGAGAACACACACCATGAAATTTGCAGATTTCAAGATCGGCACGCGCTTGGCCGTCGCTTTCGGCGCGGTCGTGCTGCTGTCGCTGGCCTCGGCCGGGTTGGCACTGAGCAAGCTCTCGAGCATCGAGAACAACCTGGAAGACATAGTCAAGGACAACAACGTCAAGGTCAAGCTCAACAACGACATGGCGGAGTCGCAGCACATCATCGCGCGCGCCATCACCACGATCGTGCTGCTCGAAGACAAGGCAGAGATGGAGCGCGAGATGACCAAAGTGATCAAGGAGCGCGAGAGCTACGCAAAGAGCTGGGAGGCACTGCAGCAGTTTCCCGCCAGCGAAACCGGCAAGGTCAACAACGCCAAGGTTCTGCAGGCACGTGAAGCGGCACTGCCGCTGAACGTCAAGGTCCTCGAATTCGCACTCGCCGGCAAGGATGCCGAAGCGGTACCGCTGCTGATAAAAGAAAGCGGACCGGCAACGCAGAAGTGGCAGGATGCCCTCCACGAAAGCATGGCCTACCAGGAAGCCAACACCGAGAAGCAGTACGAACAGGCCGTGGCCGACTACCAGCATGCACGCAACCTGCTGATCGCGACCAATGTCATCAGCATGGTCCTGGCCATGCTGCTAGGTTGGCTGATCACCCGTTCGATCACGGCGCCGATGAACCGCGCCAAGGACGCCGCGGGCCGCGTTGCCGAAGGTGACCTGACAGTCGACCTCAGCGGTGATGGCAAGGACGAGACCGCGCAACTGCTCGGCGCCCTGTCGAACATGAAGGACAACCTGACCCGCATCGTCGGCGGCGTGCGCCAGAACGCCGAGAGCGTCGCTATCGCCTCCACCCAGATCTCGCAAGGCAACAACGACCTGTCGGCCCGCACCGAAGAGCAGGCCTCGGCGCTTGAAGAGACCGCGGCTTCGATGGAAGAGCTGAGCTCCACCGTCAAGCAGAACGCCGACAACGCCAAGCAGGCCAATCAGCTGGCCCTGGGCGCCTCCACCGTCGCGATCAAGGGCGGCGAGGTCGTCTCGCAGGTCATCACGACGATGAAGGGCATCAACGACAGCTCCAAGAAGATCGCCGACATCATCAGCGTGATCGACGGCATCGCCTTCCAGACCAATATCCTTGCCCTGAACGCCGCCGTCGAAGCGGCACGCGCTGGCGAGCAGGGCCGCGGTTTCGCGGTCGTGGCCTCGGAAGTCCGCAGCCTGGCCGGTCGCAGCGCCGATGCCGCCAAGGAGATCAAGACCTTGATCACTGCCAGCGTCGAGCGGGTCGAGCAGGGCACTGCCCTGGTGGACCAGGCCGGCACGACGATGAGCGAAGTCGTCAGCAGCATCAAGCGCGTGACCGACATCATGGGCGAGATCAGTGCGGCCAGCCAGGAGCAGAGTGCGGGTGTGGCCCAGGTCGGCGAAGCCGTGACGCAGATGGACCAGGCCACGCAGCAGAACGCGGCCCTGGTCGAAGAGTCCGCAGCGGCCGCCGAGAGCCTGAAGGAGCAGGCGCAGCAGCTGGTCTCGGCGGTGGCGGTGTTCAAGCTCTCGCAGGGCGATGCGGTGCAGCGTGCACCCGCGACGATGGCCGCGTCGCTCCCGGCGGCCGAGCGCCGCGGGCCAGACCGCGCAAAGAACGTCACGCGGCCGAAGTTCGGCAGCGCCAAGGGCAAGGCTGCCAACCCGACGTCGACCTCGGCGCAGACCGCCGACGCCGCGCCGGCCAAGACCGGCACCGGCGGGGAGTGGGCCAGCTTCTGACCCGCTTTCCGCTTCGACAGCCAACCCGCCTCCGGTCGTTTTCTTTTTGGTCGACGAGCTTGCCCCAGCCGAAGCACTGCTCGATGCGCTTTCTCTTGCGCTGGCTGACCTCGTAGCCGACGTGCTTGGTCGTGCGCCCGTCGATGGTGATGCCGCCGATACGACGGGTGTTCTGCGCCACGTGCGGCGTCCCGTCGATCTCGCGGCACGCCTTCATGAAGCCCCAGGTGGCGTAGGCCTTGTCAGCGTCCACCGTTACCCGCTTGTCTGGCTTGGCCACGTCGACCAACATCTGAGCGGCGATGTCGCGTTCGGCCGTGCCCTCGGACGGGCTGGCCTGCACGTCCACCACCAGGCCGTGTCGGTTGTCGGTCAGCACACGGCCCAGGTAGCTCGGCAGCGCCGGCGCCGCATTGCTATTGCGGTACAGCCTGTACTCGAGGGCTGTCGCGGATTGGTGCGTGTCGATGCACACGCTGCGCCACTATTCCGAGTCCAGGAATATGCCGAGACGATCGTGCGGTCGCAGTCGCACAGCAAGGGGCAAGAC
>NZ_JACDCU010000440.1 GCF_013817365.1 Methylibium sp.
GCAGGCCGATGTCGGCACGGCCGTAGATCTGCCAGATCGTGCCGACCACGTTCCACGGGATCAGCAGCGACAGCGCGACGATCACCAGCACGGCCGAGGCTTTCCAGCCGGTGGCCGGCATCGACAGTGCGAGCAGGATGCCCAACGGGATCTCGACCGCCAGCACCGCCAGCGAGAAACCGAGCTGGCGCAGCAGCGCCGCGTGCAGCTCCTCGTCGCGCATCACATCGACGAACCACTCGGTGCCGACGAATACCCGCCGCTCGGGCGAGATGATGTCCTGCACCGAATAGTTCACCACCGTCATCAGCGGCAAGATGGCGGAGAAGGCGACGCACAGCAGCACCGGCAGCACGAGCCACCAGGCTTTCTGGTTGACGGGTTTGAGGGTGCTCACGCGATCAACTCCTCGTTCTTGTAGAAGCACGTGTGCTCCCCCATCACCTGCAGCCACGCGGTGCTGCCCACGGCGGGCGCCGCGACATCGGGCGCCAGCCGTGCCTTGATCGCGTGCTCGCCGATGCGCCCGGTCAACAGCACGTGCGTGCCGATGTCGAGTGCCTGCGTGACGGTCACCGGCAGTGCACCCGGCGCCTCGGCCGCCGCCAGCGACACGTACTCCGGCCGCACGCCGAGCTTCACATCGCCACCGTCCAGCACCCGGGGCGCCGGCAGCCGCCGCCCCGCGATCTCGACCCCGCCCGCCTCGGCCCGCCCCGGCAGGAAGTTCATCCCCGGCGAGCCGATGAAGTGGCCCACGAAGGTGTGTGCCGGCCGCTCGAACAGATCGCCCGCGCTGCCGACCTGCACGGCGCGCCCTCGCGTCATCACCACCACCCGGTCGGCGAAGGTCAGCGCCTCGACCTGGTCGTGCGTCACGTACACGAGCGTGAGCTTCAGCTCGTGGTGAATCTGCTTGAGCTTGCGGCGAAGCTGCCACTTCAGGTGCGGGTCGATCACGGTCAGCGGCTCGTCGAACAGCACCGCCGACACGTCGGCGCGCACCAGCCCGCGGCCCAGCGAGATCTTCTGCTTGGCGTCGGCCGCGAGTCCGGCGGCGCGCTGGTCGAGCTGCGCGCTCAGCTCCAGCATCTCGGCAATCTGCCCGACGCGCTGCTCGATCTGCGCCGCAGGCACCTTGCGGTTGCGCAGCGGAAAGGCCAGGTTCTCGGCCACGGTCATCGTGTCGTAGATGACCGGGAACTGGAATACCTGCGCGATGTTGCGCTGCTGCGGGCTGTCCTTCGTGACGTCGCGGCCGTCGAACTTCACGCCGCCCTGCGAGGGCGCGACGAGACCGGAGACGATGTTGAGCAGGGTCGTCTTGCCGCAGCCCGAGGGGCCGAGCAGCGCATAGGCGCCGCCGTCCTCGAAGCTCATCTTCAGCGGCAGCAGCGCGTAGTCGCTGTCGGCCTGGGGGTGGGGCCGGTAGGCGTGCGCCAGATCGAGATCGATGCGGGCCATGTCAGTAAGCCCTCGTGTGCGTGCGGGGCGGCGCAAGCAGCAAGCCGCCGTCCGCTCCGAACACAAAGACCTGATCGGGGCTCAGGTGGAAGGTGATCGGCGCGCCCAGCGCGAGCTCGTGCACGCCGGGCAACTGCGCGACCACCTCGCCGACGCTCGTCGCGGCATGGACGAAGGTGTCCGATCCGGAGATCTCGGCCAGCTCGACGCTGCCCGGCAGGGCCACGTCGCCGGGGCGCTGATCGAGGCGCAGCGCGCCGGCCCGCACGCCCAGGGTGAGCCGACCGGTCAGCAAGCCGCCCAGCGCGGCAGGCAGCGGCACGTGCGGCGGCGGCCGGGCGGCTCCGGCGGCCTTCGCGGCACCGTCCGCAGCGCGCAGTTGCACGCCGAACATCGCCGGTTCGGCCTCGAGCAGGTTCATCGGCGGGTCGCTGAAGGCGCGCGCCACGCGCAAGGACTTCGGCGTATGGAACAGCTCCGCCGTCGGCCCGTACTGCAGCAGCTCGCCGGCGTCCATCACGGCGGTCCAGCCGCCGAGCAGCAGCGCCTCCGCGGGCTCGGTGGTCGCATAGACCACGGTCGAGTCGCCGGTGGCAAACAGTTGCGTCAGCTCCTCGCGCAGTTCCTCGCGCAGCTTGTAGTCGAGGTTGACCAGCGGCTCGTCGAGCAGCATGAGCGGCGCGTTCTTGGCCAGCGCGCGGGCCAGCGCGACGCGCTGCTGTTGCCCGCCCGACAGCTCCGCGGGCAGGCGGTCCAGGAAGGGATCGATGTGCAGCCGCTCGGCCAGAGCCTTCACGCGCTGCGCGATGGCGGCGCGGTCCAGGCCGCCGCGCAGCTTGAGCGGCGAGGCGATGTTCTCGGCCACGCTGAGCGACGGGTAGTTGATGAACTGCTGGTAGACCATCGCGACGTTGCGCCCGCGCACGGACACGCCGGTCACGTCCGCACCATCGACCGTGATGCGGCCGTGCGTCGGCTTGTCGAGCCCCGCCATCAGGCGCATGAGCGAGGTCTTGCCGGCCTGCGTGGCGCCGAGCAGCACTGTCACGGCGCCGGGCTGCAGCGACAGGTCGAGCGGGTACAGGTGCTGCACGGCACCGACCTTCTGGCCGAGCTGTTCGAGCGCGAGCTGCATCACGCCACTCCGGTGCGGGACGGCGCGGGCATGGGCGCCTGTGTCGCCTGGGCCGCCGCTGCAGCGTGGGACGGCTGATCCTTCGGCGCCGCGCTCGCGCTGCGCCGCGCCATCCAGTCGGAGACGCGGCTGCGCTCGGCAGGCGTGTAGTGCAGGCCGAGCTTGGAGCGGCGCCACAGCACATCGTCGGCCGCGCCCGACCATTCCTCGCGACGCAGGTAGTCGAGCTCGGCTTCGTGCAGGCCGGGCGCAACCTCGGCACCCAAGCCGGCGAGGGAGCCGGCATCGCCGAGCACGCGGTCCACCCGGCTGCCGTAGGCTCGCGCGAGGCGGCGCGCCAGCGGGCCCGGCAGCCATCCCATGCGCCGGCGCAACTCGGCGACGAAGCGCTCGAAATCGGTGTCGGGCCGGCGCGGCGCGCCGATCCAGGCCGACAGGTCGCCACCCGGAAGAAACGCCCCCTCGGTCCAGGCCCGGCGCGGCTCGCCGAGCATGCGGCCGATCTCGTCGGCGGCGTCCTCGGCCAGCTTGCGGAAGGTGGTGATCTTGCCGCCCCACACCGTGAGAAGCGGCGCGGCCCGGCCGCCGGCGTGATTCGCCTCGAGCAGGTAGTCGCGCGTCACGGCGCTCGGGTCGCCCGAAGCATCGTCGAGCAGCGGGCGCACGCCGGCGTAGCTCCACACCACGTC
>NZ_JACDCU010000441.1:0-2280 GCF_013817365.1 Methylibium sp.
CCGGGGTTCGGCGGCATCGCGGCGCTTACAGCGTGCGGTGCTGGGCGACGTGCGACGCGAGGCTGCGCAGCGAGCGGAAGATCTGCGGGTTGTTCGCGTCGTCCGAGCGCAACTGGAAGCCGTAGCGCCGTGACACTTCGAGGGCGACCTCGAGGACGTCGATCGAGTCCAGGCCCAGGCCTTCGCCGTAGAGCGGCGCGTTCGGGTCGATGTCGGCCGGGAGCACCTCGAGGTTCAGGGCTTCGACGAGCAGCACCGCCAGTTCACGCTCGGGCGCCGATTGCTCGGGCGCACCGGCAGCAGCCTGCGGCAGGACAACTTGAGCGGGGGAAGGCACGGAATGTTGAAGGCTTGATCCGAAGACCGCAATTGTAGGTGGGGCCTCAGAGCGTCCGATGCACGGTTTAGGGGTCCGCAGTGCGTAAGTCACGGTGCTTCGACGGGCGACTCGCAGGCCAATTTTTACCTGGAGGCGCCGACCTCGGCGAGGATGGGATGGCCGACCTTTCCGTGCGCTTTGCCCCCGCTCCCACAGACGGGTGGGAGCCGGAGCAATTGCAGCGACTCCCGTTCGTTCAGTAGCGGCGATCCTGGTGATCGCGACTGCGCCGGTCGCGGCGGTCGTGGTCGCGGTCACCGCGGCCCTTGCGGTCCTGCCAGCGGCCATCGCGCCAGTGGCCGCGCGGCCCGTGCTGGTGCACGACCACCGGCGCGTGCCGGTGGTGCCCGATCACCGGCGCCTGCCGGTAATGGATGGGCGCCGGGCCATACACCACTCGCGGCGCCCGCTGGTACACCACCGGCGGCGGGTAGTACGCCGGCGCGGGGTGATACACAACGGGCGGCGGCGGGTAGTACGCCGGTGCGGGGTGATACACAACGGGCGGCGGCGGGTAATACACCTGCGGCCCCGGCAGGTTGATGCCGATGTGCCACGACACCCCCGCCTGCGCGGTGCTCGTGGCCGCCGCACCGGCCAAGCCCAGTGCGACGAAAGCCAGCGTTCTGCGAATCCGTGCGTTCATGTCGACTCCTTTGCGGGCCGCCTCCGGATTGGAGGCTCTTGGTCCCGCGCTTCATCAACGACTCCACCATAGGCCTCATTGGCTCCGGCGATGTCTCTTGGCGGTGAAGTTTTGTGAACCGCTGCAGCCGCATTCGCCTCGCGCCACGGCCCCTCTTTTGCGAGTTGCAGCCGAGCTGCGCCCGGGCTTCAGCCAAGCAGCGCTCTCAAGGAAACGAAGGGCCGCTCCCGAGTTCCTTGACCCCCTCGGGGGGCGGGCTCGGCGCCGCCGAGCCCTGGGGGCGCTCCTTAGAATGAAGTGCAGCCAACCCACCGCCACGATGAACGACGCACCGAAGAAGAAGCCCGGCCCCGCCGCCGGCAGCACTGCCGAGCCGCACAAGAGCGGCAACTTCCTTCGCAACACGATCGAGCGCGACCTCGAACAAGGCACCTACGCCGGGCGCACCTTCGCCGGCACGCCGGGCGACGCCGCCCACCACGCAGGCCAGCCGCTCGACCCGGCCAGGATTCGCACGCGTTTTCCGCCCGAGCCCAACGGCTACCTGCACATCGGCCACGCCAAGAGCATCTGCCTGAACTTCGGCCTGGCGCGCGACTTCGGCGGCGTGTGCCACTTGCGCTTCGACGACACCAACCCCGAGAAGGAAGAGCAGGAGTACGTCGACGCCATCATCGACGCGGTGAAGTGGCTCGGCTTCGACTGGGAAGGCCCGAACCCCGCGGACACGAAGAGCACGCGCAGCCACCTCTACTTCGCCAGCGACTACTTCGACGACATGTACCGCGCCGCCGAAGCGCTCATCACCGCCGGGCTGGCCTACGTGGACGAGCAAACGCCCGAACAGATGCGCGCCACCCGCGGCGACTTCAACACGCACGGCACCGACAGCCCCTTTCGCAACCGCACGCCCGAAGAAAACCTGGCCCGCTTTCGCGACATGAAGTACGGCCGGCTTGCGGACGGCGCCGCCGTGCTGCGCGCGAAGATCGACATGGCGTCGCCCAACATCAACCTGCGCGACCCGGCCCTGTACCGCATCAAGCGCGCGACGCATCACAACACGGGCGACACCTGGTGCATCTACCCGATGTACACCTACGCGCACCCGATCGAAGACGCGCTGGAGCGCATCACCCATTCCGTCTGCACGCTCGAATTCGAAGACCAGCGCGCCTTCTACGACTGGCTGCTCGAACACCTGTGCGACCTGGGCCTGCTGAGCCGCCCGCGCCCTCATCAACACGAGTTCGCG
>NZ_JACDCU010000441.1:2290-3284 GCF_013817365.1 Methylibium sp.
CAACCTGACCTACGTGGTCACCAGCAAGCGCAAGCTCAGGCAACTGGTCGACGAGGGCCATGTGGACGGCTGGGACGACCCGCGCATGCCCACCCTCGCCGGCCTGCGCCGGCGCGGCTACACGCCAGAGAGCATCCGCCTGTTTTGCGAGCGCATCGGCGTGAGCAAGGAGCACAGCTGGATCGACTACAGCCTGCTCGACGCCGCGCTGCGCGACGACCTGGAAGGCAAGGCGCCGCGCGCGATGGCGGTGCTGGAGCCGGTGAAGCTCAGGCTCACCAACTGGGTCGAGATGTTCGGCGGCGATCTCGCGTCGAACACCCACCTCGAGCCCTGCCAGGCGCCCGCGCACCCGCAGCGGCCAGAACTCGGCCTGCGGCACTTCAGCCTCGGCCCCGAGGTCTGGATCGAGCACGACGATTTCGCGGAGCAGCCGCCCAAGGGCTACTTCCGGCTCTTCCCGCCGAGCGAAGCGGCCGCCGGCAGCAAGGTGCGGCTCAAGTACGGCTACGTCGTCGAGTGCACCGGCTGCGAGAAGGACACGTCAGGCAAGGTCACGACCGTGCTTGCAAGAGTCGTCCCCGACACCAAGAGCGGCACGCCAGGCGCGGACGCGGTGAAGGTCAAGGGCACGATCACCTGGGTGGCTGTGCACGAGGCGGTGCTGGCGCAAGTGCGGCTTTACGACCGGTTGTTCACCGAGGCGCAGCCCGACGCGGGAGGACAAGACTTTCTCGCGGTGATGAATCCCGCAAGCAAGAAGGTCGTGAACGGCTACGTGGAGGGCGGCTTGACGGACGTGGCACCCGGCGCACGCCTGCAGTTCGAGCGTCACGGCTACTTCGTCACGGACGCCCGGGACCCTACGACCAGCACCCCGGTGTTCAGCAGGATCGCTGGGCTGAAGGACAACTACGGCAAGTGATGCACAACCGGCGTCGGCTAGCGCCGAGGGCGGCCCTGACCCGCTGCGCCGTGAACGGCACCTCGCGCA
>NZ_JACDCU010000442.1 GCF_013817365.1 Methylibium sp.
CCATTCCTCAGGCGCCATGCGTGACAAGACGGGGATCGCTGCTGCCTCGAGGCCGACCTCGACCGCGATGTCCTTGTTCTGCCAGCCCTCGGCCGCCAGCAAGATCACGCGCGCCCTCTGCTGAAGAGGTGGCTCCGGTTGTTCGAACACCGAATCGGCTTCGATAAGTGGAGCCCTGCGGGTTTGATATCGGTGGAGAGTTGTCCACGGCGGCGGGCGGGCGTCGTTTGCGACGAACGCACGACCGACGCGGTGGGCAACTCGTGTTCACCGCTCATGCGGCCTGTTTGATCGCCGGCAGCGTCGCGAAGTAGAACTCGTCCGGGGTCTTGGCGTCCAGCGAAGAATGCGGCCGCGCGGTGTTGAAGAAATCAATGTACCGCGCGATCCCCGCCCGGGCCTGGGCGACCGAGTCATAGGCGTGGAGGAAGATCTCTTCGTACTTGATGGATCGCCAGAACCGCTCCACGAAGATGTTGTCCCGCCATGCGCCCTTGCCGTCCATGCTGATGGCCACGCCAAGGGCCTTCAGCGGCTCGGTGAACGCCTCGCTCGTGAACTGGCTCCCCTGGTCGGTGTTGAAGATCTCGGGCTGCCCGTATTTGGCAAGGGCTTCTTGCAACGCCTCCACGCAGAACGTAGCGTCCATGCTGATCGAGACGCGATGCGACAGCACACGCCGGCTCGCCCAGTCGACGATAGCGCACAGGTAGACCCAGCCACACGCCATCGGAACGTACGTGATGTCGGCGGCCCAGACCTGGTTGGCGCGATCGATCTTGAGCTCACGCAGAAGGTACGGGTAGACCTTGTGGGCCGGGTGCTTCTTGCTCGTGTTGGGCTTGCGGTACAGCGCCTCGATTCCCATGCGCCGCATCAGTGTGGCCACATGGCGGCGTCCGACATCGAAGCCCTCGCGGTTGAGCATGTCGCGCAGCATGCGGCTGCCCGCGAAGGGGTGCGCCAGGTTGAGGACGTCGATACGCCTCATCAGCTGCTGATCGGCCTCGGACGCCGTTCGCGCCAGGTAGTACACGTTGCCTCGGCTGATACCCGCCAGCTCGGCTTGCCGCGTGATCGGCAGTGCGTGGTTGCGGTCGATCATCGCCTTGCGCTCAACATGCCGGCCTTGGTGAGCGCGCCGGACAAAAAATCATTCTCCAGCGCGAGCTGCCCGATCTTGGCGTGCAGCTCCTTCAGATCGACCGTCGGCGCAGTCGCTGACTCCGCGCCAAATACGCTGGCCGCGCGCTCGAGCAACTGGTTTTTCCAATCGTTGATCTGGTTCGGGTGCACATCGTGCAGCTTGGCCAGTTCGGCCAAGGTCTTCTCGCCCCTGACGGCGTCTATCGCCACCTTCGCCTTGAACAGCGCTGAGTGGTTCCTGCGTGGTCTCTTGCTCATGGCCTTCCTGCTTTCTCGAGCTCTCAGCCCGGGTTCATGAAGCAGAGTTTCCACTTATCGTCGTGTTCGGATTTCCGAGGCCACCTCTTGCACGCCGTCGAGCTGCGCCTGCAGTTCCTTCGCGACCACTTCGCGCTCGCCGGAGTTCAGCTTGAGGAAAGTGCGTACCGCGTCGGCATCGAAGCCGGCGGCTGCGGCGACCTCCACCAACACATCGACCGTGCCGATGTCTCGGCCCTGCGAAAAGTACGCAAAGAAGATCGCTTCCGGCAGCGCTTCTAGCTTGGCGGCGTCGCCCTGCGACTGCGCCCAGAACATCAAACGATGGGCCAGTCGCGTGTTCGGCGTCACGAGAACACGGTCGTAGTTGAACACCGCGCCAACGCGCTGCCCCGCCATCGCGACTTCGGCGTCCATCGCCTGCGATCGAGCCCAGCTGCCGAACTTCCGCGTGCGGTAGGTCTGGCGGTTCTGCCCCTCTCTGGGCATGTTGGGGTTCAGCTCGAACGGTGCGAACCGCACTTGCACCCAATCGGCAGAAAGGCCAGCCGTCGCTATGCCGTCCTTCAAGTTGCGGTGACCGATCCAGCACCACGGGCAGATGAAATCCGACGTGACCACGACTTCGACTGGCTTCATGAGGGGGCCTCCTGAGTTAACGATGACGTAGAGTAGGCGTTGCATGGCGAATGGAGAATCAGCTACAAGCGCAACCTAGCTTTGCATTTGACGCAACAGAGAAGCGGATGGACAAGTTGCTTGCCCTTAGGGCTTTCGTCGCCGTAGCCGAGTCGGGCGGGTTCTCGAAGGCGGCGCGCCGGCTTGGCGTGGCGACCTCGTCGGTGACGCGCATGGCAGATGCGCTCGAGGCTTCCCTTGGCACTGCCTTGCTCACGCGTAGTACGCGGCAGGTGACGCTGACCGACACCGGACAGGCATATCTGGAGCAGGTCGCGCGCGTGCTGGCCGACCTGGACGAAGCCGACAACAGCGTGGCGGACACCGGCGCAGAGCCAGTTGGTCCGCTGCGGGTGTCGATGCCGGTAACGTACGCGCGGCTGTGCCTCGGCCCACACGTTGCCAACTTCTTGCAAGCGCATCCGAGGGTCTCGCTCGACCTCGTCCTGTCGGACGCCATGCTCGATATGGCCAGCGAACGAATCGACGTCGCGGTGCGCATCGGCGTGCCCGTTGCCGAGCCCAGCCTCGTCGTTCGCCGTCTCGGCGAGCACCATCGCTTTGTAGTTGGAAGTCACGACTACATCGCACGCGTCGGCGCACCAATCCAGCCTCAAGACCTAGCAGCCCACGAGTGCTTGCGGTTCTCGCATCAACCGGGGCCGCAGCACTGGACTTTTGCGCAGCTAGGCAAAGCCGACGAACACGTCGAAATACACGGCCGGCTTCGCGTGAACAACTCCGACGTGCTGCGCGATGCCGTGCTGAGCGGCCTCGGGATCGCGTTGCTGCCGCAATGGCTGGTTGGCGACGACGTGCGCTCTGGCCGTCTGCTGAGGTTGCTCGAGGATTGGAATGTGAACCCGCAACTGGAGACGGTGTGTGTTTACGCCGCCTACCTGCCGAACCGCAGGCACTCGCGGAAGGTGCAGGCACTGCTGACATTTCTCGAGCGACACGTCGCGCCGGCTAGCGAAAGCTGGGATCGGGGCGATCGGCCTTTCCCAAGGCCTGAGGTTGACGAGCGCTAAAGAAGAGCGAAGGGCTGTTGCAAAGCCCCGGCCTTCATTGACGGGTGATGCTGGAGTCGCCGACCCGCGACAAGCGAGCATCGTCCCGGTGCCGGATCGCATCACCGGGGCCGGCGCAGCGCGTGGATTTCAGGATCTGCAGATGCAGTTCCTGCGTCTGCCGCTCGGGCA
>NZ_JACDCU010000090.1 GCF_013817365.1 Methylibium sp.
CTGGGGTCTGGCGAGACTGCTCTACGAGCTCGAGCGCTACAACGGCTTGGGCTACCGGCTTCACCACCCCGAAGTGCGTTCGCCCTAGCTGTGGGGCTTTTCGACGCATTACAGCTCGGGCAAGTATGTCGCGGATGGCCGCTGGTCGCACAGTGCCCGCTCGGCGCAGTGCGGAGCCGCCACGCTGCTTCGCCGGCTGGTCGAACTCGGCCACGCGGTCATCGCCGACCAGCCGCCGCCCGCGCCGAACGATGCGCCGAGGGTGGTGCGCTATGCGAAGCAGAAGCCGACCTCGGCCGCGACGCTGGCGCAGGCGCGCGCCCGCAGCGATGGCTCAACGGCTTTTCGGGCATCTTCCTGAAGACCGACGGGTGGCCGGGGCAGCGCACTTCGTCGGCTTGGCAGCAGGTCACGGGCCACTACCTGCCGGGCGATCCGCGTGCGACGGCAACGTCGCGGTAAAGACCGCCGAGCGCCGCAATGCAACTACGGCACTATGGCACTACGGCACAGCGGCACGACGGCATGACGGCGTGGGCCATCGGCGCTCGGGCCGCTGCCTAGAATCGGCACAGTGCACACCGCCTCCTCGCGCCGCCTTCCACCGCCCACCCCGGACCGCCTGCCCGCTTCGGCCCCCGGCGAGGTGCGCCTGATCGGCGGCCGGTGGAAGCGCAGCAAGCTGCCGGTGCTTCGTCATGCCGGCCTGCGGCCCACGCCAGACCGCGTGCGCGAGACGCTGTTCAACTGGCTCGGCCACGATCTCGGCGGCTGGCACTGTCTGGACGCCTTTGCCGGCAGCGGCGCCCTCGGCTTCGAGGCGGCCTCGCGAGGCGCGGCGCAAGTGCTGCTGCTCGAGCGCGATGCGAAACTTGCGGCGAGCCTGCGCGCGGTGCAGCAGCGGCTCGGTGCCGCGCAAGTGCGTATCGAGGCGGTTGACGCCATCGCCTGGATGGCGCGGCACAGCGGCGCACTCTTCGATCTGGTGCTGATCGATCCGCCTTTCGAGTCCGCCCTGTGGGAAACCGCCCTGACCGCCGGCCGGCGCGTGCTGGCGGCCGAAGGCTGGCTCTATCTGGAGGCCGACCAAGCCTTCGACGCGGCCGCTCTGGCACCGCATGGCCTCGCCCTGCACCGACACACCCGTGCGGGCCGGGTGCATGCGCATCTGCTGCGGCCCACCAGCTGCGCAGACGGCGGCGCATAAACTGCCCTCTCCGCATTGCCGCAGGAACCGCGCCGTGACTTCCAGCACCGCCATCACCGCCGTCTATCCCGGCACCTTCGATCCCTTCACGCTGGGCCACGAAGACCTGATGCGCCGCGCCAGCCGCCTGTTCGAACGCCTGATCGTGGCGGTGGCGGCCGGCCATCACAAACGCACCATGTTCACCATCGCCGAACGGCTGGAGATGGCGCAGGAGCTCGCAGCCGATTGCCCGACCGTGGAGGTGATCGCGTTTCGTGGGCTGCTGCGCGACTTTGTCGTCGAGCATGGCGGCAAGGTGGTGGTGCGCGGCTTGCGGGCGGTCAGCGACTTCGAATACGAGTTCCAGATGGCCGGCATGAACCGCCAGCTGATGCCCGATGTGGAAACCGTGTTCCTCACCCCCAGCGACCAGCACCAGTTCATCAGCGGCACCTTCGTGCGCGAGATTGCCACCCTTGGCGGCGATGTCTCCAAGTTCGTGGCACCCTCGGTACTTGCTCGCCTGCGGGAGCGGGTCAGTCAATCGGGGCGCTTGAATCCGGCATGAGTTCGGCCATCGAAACAACACGCACAACCGCGCAGCACAGCGCAGGGTGCTGGCCTGCGTCCGGGCGTGTTCGGCACTGAGCAGGAGGGCCCATGGCACTCATGATCACGGACGAATGCATCAACTGCGATGTGTGCGAACCGGAGTGCCCCAACCAGGCGATTTCGCTCGGGCCCGAGATCTACGTGATCGATCCCGGCAAGTGCACCGAATGCGTCGGCCACTTCGACGAGCCGCAGTGCGTGCAGGTCTGCCCCGTGGCGTGCATTCCGGTGAATCCGGCCCACGTCGAGAGCAAGCCGCAGCTGTGGGCCAAGTTCCGCTTTCTTGTCGGGCAGCCGGAAGAAACCGCCGGGGCCGCAGCGCCTGCACCACGTTCGCCCTGAGTCGCAGCGCTTCGGCGGCGCCGAAAAATCACATCGCGTCTTTCGCAGCCGGCCCGGTGAGCGGGAGATCGGTATCGCGGCTCGCCGCCGGGCTTTGCGGCGTTGCCGCAGCAAGGCGCGGGGGCTTGGGACGCGGCGGTTTCGTGGTGTGCAGCTGCATCGTGGCTCGCGCCGTGTCGCCGGTGACCAGCGCGTCGAGCGCACCCAGTGACCGGTCAATGGCAGCGGCAATCGCTTCGCGGTGTTCGGCGGCGGGTTTGCCGAGCACGTAGTTCACGACCTCGGCCTTCACGCCGGGATGGCCGATGCCCAGGCGCAGCCGCCAGTAGTCGGTGGCGCCGAGTTGCGCATGGATATCGCGCAGGCCGTTGTGGCCGGCGTGGCCGCCACCCTGCTTGAGTTTCATCTCGCCGGGCGGCAGATCCAGCTCGTCGTGCGCGACCAGGATCTCGTCGGGTGCGATCTTGTAGAAACGCGCCAGCGCCGCCACCGATTTGCCCGACAGGTTCATGAAGGTCTGCGGCTCCAGCAGCCACAGAGCGCCGCTCGGCGTGTTTACCCGCGCCAGCTTGCCGTGGTAGCCGCGTTCGGCATGCAGCGTGGCCTTGAGCGCACGCGCCACCGCCTCCAGCCACCAGAAACCGGCGTTGTGGCGCGTCGCTTCGTACTCGGGTCCGGGGTTGCCCAATCCCACCATCAATCGAATCATGGGCGCGATTATCGCGAGCACCGTCGATGTCGCCACACGCAACGCATGGCCGAGCGGACGAAAAAAAGCCCCGCCGAAGCGGGGCCGCAGGGGCACCGGCAAAGCCGGGCGCTTACTTCTTGTTCTGCTTTTCTTCCTTCTTGGCCTTGGTCGCAGGCGCCTTGACCACCGGCGCGGCAACGACTTCCGGCTCCGCTTCCTCGGCCTGCTGGATCACGCTGACGACAGCTGGGTTCTTCTTGCCGCGCAGCACGACCTTGATGCCCTTGGGCAGCTTGAGGTCGTCCACGTGCAGCGACTGGCCCTTGGTCATCTCGCCCACGTCGATGGTGATGAACTCGGGCAGCTGCGAAGCCAGGCACTCGACCTCGAGTTCGTTGACCACGTGCGAGATCAGGCAACCATCGAGCTTGACGGCCGGCGCGGTGTCCTCGTTGATGAAGTGCAAGGGCACCTTCTTGCTGACACGCGTGGTGGCATCGACGCGCTGGAAGTCGACGTGCAGCACGATCTGCTTGAAGGGATGCATCTGCACGTCGCGCAGCAGCACCTGCTGGCTGGCGCCGGACAGATCCATGTCGAGGATCGACGAGTGGAAGGCCTCTTTCTTGAGCGCGTGAAAGAGCGCGTTGTGGTCGAGCTCGACCATGGCCGGCGCGCCCGCACCGTAAACGATGCCCGGCACCTTGCCGGTGTTGCGCAGGCGGCGGCTCGCTCCGGTCCCCTGCAGTTCGCGCGGATAAGCGACGAATTTCATTGCGTTTCTCCCGAAAGGAAGGCACCCGCGACCAGGTGCCTCGTGTGAACCCGCAGGCCGAAGGCCTGCAGGCATGAACCGGCTCAGAAGTTGTTGTTCTGCTCCGAAAAAAGCGAGGTGACCGATTCGCCGTCCGAGATGCGGCGAATGGTCTCGGCGAACAGGAACGCCACGGAAAGCTGGCGGATCTTGGGGGTCGCCTTGCCCGCGGCATTGAGCGGGATGGTGTTGGTGACCACCACCTCGTCGAGCTGCGAATTCTTGAGGCGCTCGATCGCCGGACCGGAAAAAACGGGATGGGTGCAGTAGGCGAACACGCTCTTCGCGCCGCGCTGCTTGAGCTCTTCCGCCGCCTTCACCAGCGTGCTGGCGGTGTCGATCATGTCGTCCATGATCACGCAGTTGCGGTTCTCGATGTCGCCGATGACGTGCATGACCTCGGACACATTGGCAGTGGGGCGGCGCTTGTCGATGATGGCCAGGTCGCAATCGAGTTGCTTGGCCAGCGCCCGGGCGCGCACCACGCCGCCGACGTCGGGCGAGACCACGATCAGGTCGTGATAGCGCTTGGTCTTCAGATCGGCCAGCAGCACCGGCGAGGCATAGATGTTGTCGACCGGGATGTCGAAGAAGCCCTGGATCTGGTCGGCATGCAGGTCCATGGTGAGCACGCGGTTCACGCCCACCGCCTCGAGCATGTTGGCCACCACCTTGGCCGAGATGGGCACGCGCGTAGAACGCGGGCGGCGATCCTGGCGCGCATAGCCGAAATAGGGAATGACCGCCGTGATGCGCCCGGCCGAAGCACGCTTGAGCGCATCGACCATGATGAACAGCTCCATCAGGTGCTCGTTGGTCTGCGGCGCGCAGGTCGGCTGCACGACGAAGATGTCGCGCGCCCGAACGTTCTGCTCGATCTCGACCTTGACCTCGCCGTCGGAGAAACGGCCGACCGCGGCGCGCCCGAGCTCGATGCCCAGGGCACTGGCGATCTCCTCGGCGAGCGCCGGGTTGGCGTTGCCGGTGAACAGAACGGTGTTGTTGGTAAGCATCGTGGCTGCACCGCGCTCGATCGGTCTAAACGACGCGGCGCCCGCATCGGGCGCCGCGCTTCGCTTCGGTTTGGCAGGGGAGGAAGGACTCGAACCCTCGCATGTCGGAATCAAAATCCGATGCCTTGACCAACTTGGCGACTCCCCTACACAGGACGCGGCCGGCTTGCACCGAGGCCACCCCCGAAAACACTTTCATTTCAGTCGGACCAATCCACCAGCGGATGGCGGGCCAGACCGCGACAAAGGCGCCCCACCCACGATGGAGGAAGCGTTAACGCTTTCAATCCCACCGGCGCAGTCGCCTTTGCTTCTATCGTTTCCACGCTCGGCGCGTCGCCGCTGCCGGCATCTGCAAACACCGCGCTGCCCGAGCCCGACATTCGGCTTGCACCGAAGAGGCCCCGCAGCAGCGCCAGGGCCTCGCCGACCTCGCTGCAATGAGCTTTTGCGCTCTCCTGCAGGTCGTTGCGGCCAAACCCGAGTGGGTCTGCAGCGAAGTCCGAGAGTGTAGCAGCGGCGGTGTTGCGGGCCAACTGGGGGCTGGCGAAGATCGCGGCAGTGCTCACGGTCGCCTCCGGCTTGACCACCGCCCAAGAGCGCGGCGCCAGTTCGATGGGTGTGAGCTTCTCGCCCACGCCTTCGACCCACGCGTTGTTACCACCGATGAAGAAGGGCACGTCAGCGCCGAGGCTCAAGCCCAGGGACAACAGCCGCTCGCGAGGCCAGTTCAGGTTCCACAGGCGATTGAGCGCGATGAGCGTCGTGGCGGCGTCGGAACTGCCGCCGCCCAGGCCTGCACCCCACGGCACCTGCTTTTCGATGGAGATGTCGACGCCGGCCGCCGTGCCGCTCTCGCTTTTCAGCAGCCGCGCCGCGCGCAGGCACAGGTCGTCTTGCGGCAGCGCCGCGCCCAGGTCGTGGCGGCTCAGCCGGTCATCGTCGCGGCGTTCGAAGTGCAGCGTGTCGCACCAATCGATCAGCGCGAACACCGATTGCAGCAGGTGGTAGCCGTCGTTGCGCCGGCCGACCACGTGCAGGAACAGGTTCAGCTTGGCAGGCGCCGGAACGTCATAGATCGCTTTCAGGCCCATGCCGCCCCGCCCGGCGCCGCAGGGCGGCATGCCGACGATCCGAAGACCGCGTCGAGGCAAGTCGACGAGCAATTCATGGCGCCATCGAGCGGGGCATGTCGAGCCGCGCGCGCACCTCGACGACCGGCGGCGTGCTGCGCTCGGCGAGCACCCAGCCTTCCTCGTACCGCGACAGATCGACCTCCCAGCCGAGCTGGGCAAAGCCGCGGTCGCTTGCGACGTTGGCCGCGCCCGGCCAGGGACGCCCGCGCAGCCAGTCGAACAGGGCGGCGAGCGGCACGCGTTCGCCGAGCGCCTCTTCGGAAAGGCTGTCGAGATCCGGATAAACACGCTCGCCCTCCCGGGAACGAAGCCGGACCTGCCCTGCCGACCAGTCCGCCCGCGCAACCTGGGTACCGAGCGGCGTGATCAATGCAAGGCTGCCCCGCTCCGGCGAGCCGGCCAACTCGAACGCCGCATTGAACGACCGCTGCGCATCCCCCTCGACCCTGACCGACAAGCGCCCGGACAGCGCCTCGCCCTCGCCAGCCAGTGGCGCAAGGCTCGCGCAGCCTGCCAGCAACGCGGCAACAACGGCGCCCGCCGCCAGCCGGCCCGATAGGGTCACAGGTCGACCTTCAGCCGCGCCAGCGTTTCCTTCAGCACATCGTTGGCAGCGTCGCGTGAATGCGCCGCGCCCCACACGCTGCGCGCCTCGTCTCGGCGGCCGCTCATCCACAGCACTTCGCCGAGGTGCGCCGCGATCTCGGTGTCGGGCCGAGCCCGATAAGCCTGACGCAGCCACTCCAGCGACTCCTCCAGGTTGCCCATGCGGTACTCGACCCAGCCCATGCTGTCGATCAGAAAAGGATCGTTCGGCGTCAGCTCCATGGCCTTGACGATCAGCTCCCGCGCCTCCGGCAGCCGCATGCGGCGATCGGCCAGCGAATAGCCGAGTGCGTTGTAGGCCGCGGACTGCTCGGGCTTGAGCGCCATCACGCGGCGCAGCAACTGCTCCATCTCGTCCATGCGGTCGAGCTTCTCGGCCATCATGGCCTGCTCGTAGAGCAGATCGGTGTCGTCGCGGTAGAGGTCGTTGGCATTGGCGAGCACGCGGTTGGCCTCGGACCACTGCTTCTGGTCGCGCAGCAGGTGCGCCTCGGCAAGCAGCTTGGAACGGGCCTCCTCCGGCGTGCGCTCGGGCAGATCGCGGATCAGCGCGCGCCCTTCCTCGAGCCGGCCCTGCTGCGCGAGCAACGAGGCGCGCCGCACCTGCACCGGCAAGGCTTGAGAGCTGTCGACCTTGGCGAGCCAGCCCTCGGCTGCCTGGAAATCGCGGCGCTGCTCGGCCGCCTGGGCCAGCAGCAAATAGGCCTGCATGCGTCGCTGCGCCGGGGTCGCTGCATCCTCGTCGATCGCCTGCGGGACCGCCGGCCCCGCGGCGGCTTCAGCCGCTTCGGCCCTCGCAAGGTATTCGGTCAAGGCGCTTTCCGCCCGCGCGGGTTGCTTGAGTTCGAGCTGCAAGGCGCCGAGCGTCAACCAGGCATCGACGAATTGCGGCGCGTCGCGCGTCACCGCCTCGAGTTGAGGAACCGCCTCGGCGTAACGGTGCCCGATGGCGAGCGCACGCGCATAGACAAGCCGCACTGCACTGCGCGGCACGTCCGCTGCCGGCGGGTCGGCGGCCAGAAAGTTCTTGACCAGTTCCTCGCCGGCCGGCTCGCTGCGCATCAACTCGATGCCAAGCAGCGCGACGCTCTCCGCGTTGGGCGCAATCGCTTGCGCGCGGCGCCCGGCATCGAGCGCGAGCGCGGGCTCGCCGGCTGCGAGCCGGCTGCGGCCGAGCGCAGCCCAGGCGACGCCGGCCGTCTCGGGCGCCTCGCCGGCCAGGCGGCCTTCGGCATAGGGCAGCAACACCTGTTCGAGCGCCGCGCTTGCCGCCTTCCGATCGGTGGCACGCGCGAAATAGGCCGGCAGAGAGGCGATCGCACCGGCACGCTCGGTGACGGGCACCAGCGCCAAAGTGGAACGCAGCGGCTCCACCGCCTCGGCGCTGCGATTGAGTGCGATCAGAAGCTGCACTTCGTAGCGGTGTGCCTCGAGCGAAGCGGGCGCAGCCTGCCGCCACGCGCGCGCCGCCACCAAAGCCTGCTCGCCGGCCTTGGCCTGCAGTGCGATGTCGGTGGCGCGCTGGAACAGTCGCTCGTCGCGGGTCTTGCGAGCGGCATCGAGCAGCACCTGATAGCCGGTGCCGGCATCGCCTTCGCGCAACTCGATCTCGCCGATCAGCAACTGATAAAAGAGCGGCGCATCGAGGTTCGAGTTGCGCACTGGGGCAGAGGCGGGTGCCGAGGCCGGCGCGGGCGGAGTCTGGGCCTGAGCGGGGACAGCTACGGCCAGGGTGCTGCAGGCCGCGAGGGCCGACACAGCGTGACGGAAACAAAACATCGGCGACTCCGGAAGCAAAACCATTCTAGGCACGCCCCGATAATCCTTGAATGCCCGAGTTGCCCGAGGTGGAAGTCACCCGCCTGAGCCTGGTCGAACGGCTTCGCGGGGCGCAGATCGCGGCGGTGCGCATCGGCAAACCGCTGCGCTGGCCTCTGGGCTGCGCACCGGAATCGCTGGTGGGGCACCGGGTGCACGAACTCACGCGGCGCGGCAAGTACCTTTGGTTCGCCCTCGACGCGCCGGGCGCCCTGAACTCGGGCGCCGGCGGCTTGCTGATGCACCTGGGCATGTCGGGTTCGCTTAACTTCTCGGCACAGCATGCGCCGCCCGGCCCCTGGGACCACTTCGATCTCGCCACCGACCGTGGCCTCCTGCGCCTGACCGATCCCCGCCGTTTCGGTGCGGTGGTGTGGTCATCCGCCGTCGACGAAGGGGCCGCCGGGAAGCTGCTGGCCCGCCTGGGCGTCGAGCCGTTCGAGACCGGCTTCACCGGGGCGCTGTTGCACGAGCGGCTGCGCGGGCGCAAGGTCGCGATCAAGACCGCGCTGCTGGCCGGCGACATCGTCGTCGGCGTCGGCAACATCTATGCGTCCGAGGCGCTGTTCCTGGCGGGGATCGACCCCCGCACGCGCAGCTCGCGGCTCGGCGCGGCGCGCTGCGAGCGGCTGGCCACGGCAATCACCGGCGCGCTGGCCCGCGCGGTGCAGGCCGGCGGCTCGACCCTGCGCGATTTTCGGGATACGCACGGCGCGAGCGGCGCTTTTCAGCTCGAAGCCGGCGTCTACGGACGAGAAGGCCTGCCATGCAAGCACTGCGGCACGCTGGTGCGCCGCATCGTGCAGGCACAACGCTCGACTTACTTCTGCCCGCAATGCCAGCGCCGGTAGGCGACAGATCGCGCACCGGCTGCATGCGCGCGTCTCCACCGTCGCGCACCGGCCGCACCCGCGCCCGTGCACCGGCGCGCGCCAGCACCGCCTCACGGTGCAAGATTACGCGGCGTTGATCACGACTGCACCCGGCTTCATCGCGCCGCAGGCCTTGCGGGCTGCTGAGCGGGCCTGTGCGCCGTGACCCTTGCGCTACCATGATTCTTCCCCTTTCGCGCGGCTCCGTCGCAACACCGCATGTCCGTTTCGTTTGCCCATAGCGTCGATGCCCATGGCGACTGGCGCAGTGCCCTCGAATCGCGTGTGCGCGGGCTCGCGCGCTTCTTGCGCGAACACGAGTTGCTCGATGAGCCGGCCGCCGACCTGCTCGAATCGCTGCGCCAGCGCCTGTCCGGCGAGAAGCTGGTGGTGGCCTTCGTGGCCGAGTTCTCGCGCGGCAAATCGGAGCTGATCAACGCCATCTTCTTCGCCGATACCGGCCGGCGCATCATGCCGGCCACGCCGGGGCGCACGACGATGTGCCCGGTCGAGCTCGGGTACGAAGCCGGCGAGCCGGCCGCGCTGGCGCTGCTGCCCATCGAGAGCCGGCTGCAAAGCACCTCGCTCGCCGAACTGCGCCGCCAGCCGCGCGCCTGGCAGCTCACGCCGCTCGACATCGACGACACCGAAGGTCTGGCTCAGGCGCTGACGCAGGTGATGCAGACCCGCCGGGTCAGCGTCGAGACCGCCCGCGATCTCGGCTTCTGGGACGACGCCCAGCCGGGTGACAACCCGCCGCTCGATGCCCAGGGCGAGGTCGAGGTGCCGGCATGGCGACATGCGCTGATCAACCTGCCGCATCCGCTGCTCAAGCGCGGCTTGGTCGTGCTCGACACGCCGGGCCTCAATGCCATCGGCGCCGAGCCCGAGCTCACCGTCGGCCTGCTGCCGACCGCCCACGCGACCGTGTTCGTCCTGGGCGCCGACACCGGCGTGACGAAGTCCGACCTGGCGATCTGGCGCGACCACCTCAGCGCCGAGGGCGTGAGCCGCTACGTCGTGCTCAACAAGATCGACACGCTCGCCGATACCCTGCATTCGCAGGCGCACACCGACGAACAGATCCAGCGCCAGTGCGACGACGCGGCGCACACCCTGAAGCTGCCGCGCGAACGCGTCTTCCCGCTTTCGGCCAAGCAGGCGCTGACCGCACGCGTGGCCGGCGACGAGGCGGCCCTGATCGCCAGTCGCCTGCCGGCGCTCGAAGACGCGCTGAGCCGGCGCCTGCTGCCGCAGCGCCGCGAGCTGCTGGCGCAAACCGGCGTGAACACGATCGCCCAGGTGGAAGTGCAGGTGCAGCGCCGCCTCACGGACCGGCGCCGTCAGCTCGCCGAGCAGTTGCTCGAACTGCGGGGTCTGCGCGGCAAGAGCGCCTCCAAAGTCAAGCTGATGCTCAAGCGGGTGGACGGCGAGGTGGCCGAGTTCGACCAGTGCACCGCCCGGCTGCAGGCAATGCGCGCGGTGCACGGCCGCATGCTCAAGGACGCCCTGCTCGACCTCGCCAGCGACCGCCTGCGCGAGCACATCGACGAGATGCAGCAGGCGATCCGCAGTTCGCTCCTGCAGCTCGGCGCCCGAAAGGCCTTCCTGCTGCTGTGCAGCCGGCTGCGCGAGCGCCTGGCCCGCGCGCAGGATCGCGGTACCGAAATCCACGCCATGCTGGAAGCCTCGTTCGGGCAGCTCAACACCGAATTCGGCTTCAGCCTGATGAGCGCACCGGCGGTCGATCTGTCTCGCTTCGGGCACGACCTCGAACTGATCGAGCGCAATTACGTGCAGTACCTCGG
>NZ_JACDCU010000443.1 GCF_013817365.1 Methylibium sp.
CTCCAAGGGTAAGCGGCTCGCCACGGCACCTTGACGAACGCCGACGGAGCAGTGTCGGCAGCGGTTGGTATCTCAGGTCTGAGGGGTCCAGATGTGCGGCAGCAACTCGTCCAGGCGGTTGGTCGGCTGTGTGGGCAGCCGCATCAACACATCCGTGAGGTAGACCCAGGGGTCGTGCCCATTCAACCGCGCCGAGACGACCAAGCTCATCACGACTGCCGCGCGTTGTCCTCCGAGTTCGCTACCAGCGAAGAGCCATGCTTTTCTGCCCATGGCCCATGGGCGCATCAGATTTTCCAGGTGGTTGTTGTCCAGCGGCACGTTGCCGTCTCGCAGGTTCGCCGTCAGCGCCGTCCAATGGTTCAGGCTGTAGTCGATCGCGTTCGCAGTCCCGCCGCCATCGGGCACGCGCGAGCGCTCGAGCTTCAACCACGCGAAGAGCGCTTCCCAGAGCGGCTTGGCGATGGCGACTCGTTCCTCCAACCTCCGTTCCGCGGTTAGTTCTCGAAGCTTTCGCTCCACCCGGTAGATCTGCGCGATGCGCTGGATCGCCTCGGTGGCCACAGGGCTGACGTTGCCCTTGAGAAGTTCGTCGTACTTCCTTCTCGCATGCGCCAGACATCCGGCAGCCCTGCGGTCCGGCAACGCGATGACGCTCTCGTAGGCCTTGTACTCGTCGCGCACCAGCGTGCCCGACCAACCGTCGAGGAACGCGATGGGGTACTGCGCCCCGCGGCCGACACAGAAGTCGTAGGCCACGCCAGCGTGCGGATCGAAGGCGCCGCGCGCATAGGCCCAGATGTAGGCCTTCTTCGTTTTCCCCGCCCCGGGGTCGAGCATGTTGACCGGCGTCTCGTCGGCGTGCAGCACGCGGGCGCCGAGGACGAACTCCTTCTGCACATCGAAGAGCGGGTGCAAGGCGGCCCCTGCCTTGCCCGACCAGGCGGCCAGCGTCGAGCGCGGCGTGTGCACGCCCGAGCGGGCGTTGATCGTCGCCTGCCGGTAGTACGGAATGTGGTCGACGAAGCGGCTCACCAGCGTGTGGGCGACGAGCCCGGCAGCGGGCATGCCCTTGTCGATCACCTGCGGCTCGACGGGCGGCTGTACCAGGACTTGGCAGCACCGGCAGGCCCACTTGCCGCGCACGTGATGGTGGACGAAGAACTCGGCCGGCACGATGTCGAGCTTCTCGGTGATGTCCTCGCCGATGCGCACCATGGCCTTGCCACAATCCGGAGTCGGGCAGGTGGTGCTCTCGGGTTCGTGCTGGTACTCGACGCGCCTCAGGTGCTCGGGCAACGCCTGGCGACGCGGTGGGCGCTTGGTCTTCTCATCGTCTGCGTCGCTGTCGGCATTTGCTGCCCTGTGGCGGGCTTCGCCCAGCAGGGCTGCGAGCTGGGCCTCCAGACTCGCCTGATCTTCGGCGAGCGCTTCCTCGAACAGATGCCGCTGCTCGGCGCTCATGCGTTCGGTCTTCGCCCCGAACTTCCACGCCTTCAGCCGTGCCAGCTCGAACGTGATGCGCTCGAGCTTGACGTCCTTGAACTTGATGTCCCTTGCGCGCCGTTCGAGCTCCTTGGACTGCTCGCCGATGTGGGAGAGCATTTGCTCGGCCAGTGCGGTGACCTCCGAGTGGCTCAGGCCACTGAGGTCGCAGGCTTTGAAGTCGCGCACATCGAGCATGCAGGCATTGTGCGAAGCCCACGGCCGCCTGCCCATCGGGGCATGTTCGGATTGCCTGGCATGACGACGATGCCCGGCCGCCATCGAACACGCACTACACGCGCGTGATCACTCGCATTTGCTCCAGACGCGACCACGGCAGACCGAGCACGAGGGCGTTGAACTGTTCGTGCGTGAGCGCAACGGGCGATGCTGCGCTCGAGCCTGCATGCGGCCACTGGAAGCCGCCGATGTTGAGTCGGCGCGCGGCACACCACACGCCGAAGCCGTCGTGCACGAGCAGCTTCATGCGGGTGCCTCTCGCGTTGGCGAAGAGGTAGCCGTGGCGGGCCTGCGCAGCGCCGAAGACATGCACGACGCGGGCGAGCAGCCGATCGGCGCCGGCGCGCATGTCGATCGGTTCGGTGGCCAGCCACAACGCCTCGACCTCGATCAGGGGCATGCCACTGATCGGCGCTCTCATCGGTACGCTCATCGAAGCCATGCGCTCAGCCAAGCCGCGCAGTCCGCTCCTGCATCGACGGGCCAGTGGATGGCCACCGCCGTCGCGCCGCGTCGCAGCTCGATGCGGATCTCGGGGGCCGCCATCGCGGTCGCGGGCTTCGGTACTTCAACCGGCAACGGTTGCGGCAACGCCAATGCGACGAATCCGCCGGCAGCGATCTCGACCTTGTCCGTCTCCTTGATGTCTTCGATGGCTGTCAGCGGCCCTGACTTCACGTCGCCCTTGCGCGCGCCGCGCGGCGCTTCCTTGACCAGCACCACACCGGCCTTGCGGCGCCACTTGTGTACCAGGTTCGCGTTCAACCCATGCGCCTGTGCGATCCGGGCGATCGATGCGCCGTGAACCGCGCATTCGCTCAGGACCCGGAGCTTGAGCTCCGCGCTGTGCGGCCGTCGCGACCAACTCTTGTCTTCTTCCATGGTGTCCACCTCGCTTGGTGGACACCATCGTCGACTCCTCGCACTCCTCTTTCAAGATGCCATGCCGAGCCGCTTACCGAACAGCGGCCTGACGCGTTCGTGGATCCTCTGCGCGAAGGCCTTGGTGGCGATCGGCGAGATCGAGCTCATGTCGACGACGAACTTGCCGACGCGGCCTTCACGGCCGCCGGGTGAATCCTTCAGGCCGGCGGCGATGCCGTTCTCCGAACAGAACGGCTTCCACGTCTGGTGTGTCAGGCACCATCGTGATGACGATGTCGACCCGCTCGGCCACTTCGCGCGCGCCGGCGCAGCGGGTGGCGTTGCTGCTCGCAATGGCCTTGGGAAGCTTGCTGCGCGTGAAGACGAAGAGCTCGTGCCCTGCCTTGATCAGGTGGCCGGCCATCGGCGCGCCCATGATGCCCAGGTCGATGAAGCCGATCTTCTGCACTTGCGAGCTCATGTCGTGGTCCTTGTCAGATGTCGAGAGGTCGATGAGGAAGCACTGCTCCGGTGCGACTGCGGCGCTACCACGGTGGCGCCATCGCTGCGTCGCGGTCACTGCGCCAGCTTCTGCCGCCAGCCCAGGCCGGCCTCGGTCGTGGTGGCAGGCTTCTATTCGCAGCCGATCCAGCCGCCGTAGCCCAGGCGGTCGAGGTGGGCGAA
>NZ_JACDCU010000444.1 GCF_013817365.1 Methylibium sp.
CACGGCGTTCGCGCCTTCCAGCCGGAAGCTGTAGTCGGGCCGGTTGAAGTTCTCCGGCTTGCCGCGCGCAACTTCACGCTGCGCTTTCAGGTGCCGCGCGAGCCGGAACGCAAAGGCGAGTTCGGGCGCGAAGGCGTAGTCCGCTGCGGCACCGCCGGTCAGGCTCGCCTCGGTGATCACGGCGTCGAGCTGGTCGTGGCGCAGGTTGACTGCGATCGGCACGCGTTCGATGCGCGTCTCGCTCGCCCTCACTTCCATCGTGGCCGCGTCGAAGCTCACATACAGCGACACCGCCGGGCACTCGCACCCGGCCTGCAGCGTGTAGGCCTGCACCACGTCGTCGGGCAGCATGGTCAGCTTGTGCCCGGGCATGTACACGGTCGACCATCGGCTGCGCGCGAGCTGATCGAGCGGCGAGCCGGGCGCGATGGCCAGCGCCGGTGCTGCGATGTGCACTCCGAAAACCACGGTGTCGGTGCCGAGGCCCTGCACCGACACCGCATCGTCGATCTCGGTGGTGGCCGAATCGTCGATCGAGAACGCCTGCACCGCAGCGAGCGGCAACTCGTCCTTGAGCGCGGGCGCCGGCAGCGCGGGCAAGGCGGTGCCCTTGGGGAAGAACTCGAACAGGAAGCGCCGCCAGTGGAATTGATAGGCGCTGGTGATTGCGCCCGCCGACTTGAGCAGATCGAGCGGCTGCGTGTGCGAGCGCTTCGCAGCATCGACCACGGCTTTGTATTCGGGGCCGTTCTTGTCGGGCTTGAAGAGGATCTTGTAGAGCTGCTCGCGGATCGGCTCCGGGCAGTGCCCCGCGGCGAGATCGGTCGCCCATTGATCGATCTGCGCCGCCTGCTGCGCCTTGCGCTCGATGGCGAGCTGCGCCTGTTTGAGCACGTCGGCGGGCGCCTTGCGGAAGCGCCCTTTGCCGCGGCGGTGGAAGTAGTGCGGCGCTTCGAAAAGACGCAGCAGGGTCGCGGCCTGTTCGGTGGAGCTGGCGCCGGCGCTGTAATACTCCCGGGCGATGTCGTCGAAGGCGAAGTCTTCGTCTGGCGCGACCTCCCAGACCAGGTCGAGATCGATTTCCCGTGCCAGGGTCTGCGCCTGGCCCAGCAGTTCGGCGGGCGCGGGTTGGGCGAAGCGCAGCAGGGCGTTGGCGCTCTTGACCTTGACTCGTTTGCCGGAGTCGAGCTCGACCTGCAGCGACGAGTCGGTCTCGGACATCACCCGGCCGGCGAGGAACTTCCCGGCTTCCTCGAAAAGTGCGTATTGGGACATGTGCGCGGATTGTCCCATCGGCGCTTCGGGCGCCGCGGCGTCAGGACAAGCCGAGGAACTGCAGGATGTCCGGGAGATGAGGCTCGAAGTCCGAAAGCGCGTGGTCGCCGCCTTCGAGCAGGCGGCCGGGCGAAGCGAGGTAGCGCGCGCGCATCTGGCGCCACTCGAGCACTTCGTCGCCTTTGGCGATGACCGTGAAGTAGCGCTCGGGCCGCGTGATCTGTGCTGGCGTCATTGCGCGCAACTCCTCCACGTGCGCGGCCGTGAACTCGAAACGCAAGTGCGTGTCCTGCCAGCCGGTCTGCTCGCCGATCTGCCCGGCCAGGCTCGTGGCCGGATCGACCGCCGGATTGAGCAGCACGGCACTACAGCCACGCTGCTCGGCCAGCACGGTGGCGTAGAAGCCGCCGAGCGAGCTGCCGATGACAGCCAGGGTGTCGGCTGGCCAATCTCGCGTCGATTTTTCGATGAGTGCCATCGCGCCGGCGGGCGAGGGCGGCAACTGCGGGCAGCACCAGGCGAGCGACCGGCCGCTTCGCTGCAATCGCACCGCTTCGGCCGCCATGCGCACCGCTTTGGCCGAAGCCGGCGATGAACGAAAGCCGTGCAGGTAGAGCAGGTGGGTCGTGGCCGCCATGCCGCCGTGCGGCGCGTCAGTGCGCCAAGGCGGCCAGCAACTTCGCGTGGATGCCGCCGAAGCCGCCGTTGCTCATGCACAGCACATGGTCGCCGGCACGTGCAGCCAGGGCGACCCGGTGCACCAGCGCGTCGATCGAATCGCTGACGAGCGCGCGCCCGCCCATCTCGGCCAGCGCTTCGGCCGGGTCCCAGTCCAGGCCCGCACTGTGGCAAAAGGCCAGATCCGCCTCTTCCAGCGCCCACGGCAGTTGCGCCTTCATGCTGCCGAGCTTCATCGTGTTGGAGCGCGGCTCGAACACGGCGAGGATGCGCTGACCCGTGCCCATCGGGCCGAGCTTGCGGCGCAGACCGTCGACGGTGGTGCGGATGGCCGTGGGGTGGTGGGCGAAATCGTCGTACACGCTGACTTCGCCGCCGCCGCGCGGCACCGTTCCGCGCAGCTCGAGCCGGCGTTTCACGTTGGCGAAGTCGCCCAGCGACCGGGCCGCGTCGGCCGGTGGGACGCCCACATGCTCGGCCGCAGCAATCGCAGCGAGCGCATTGAGTTGATTGTGCTCACCCAGCAGCGACCATTCGACCCGGCCGACCTGCACGCCCGACTTGAGCACGTCGAAAGCGTGCGGCTCCCCGCGCGCCCGCCAGCCCGGCGCGTCGCCGCGCACCCCGAAGCGGGCCACGTCGCTCCAGCAGCCCCGCTCGAGCACGTGCTCCAGGCTGGCTTCGCGGGCATTGACGACCAGCCGGCCGCTCGCCGGCACGGTGCGCACGAGGTGGTGGAACTGGGTCTCGATGGCGCCGAGGTCGGCGAAGATGTCGGCGTGGTCGAACTCGAGGTTGTTGAGCACGGCGGTGCGCGGCCGGTAATGCACGAACTTGCTGCGCTTGTCGAAAAAGGCGGTGTCGTATTCGTCGGCCTCGATCACGAAGAAAGGAACCGACCCGGGAACCTGCGCTTGCGGGCCGGCGCGCGGGCCGCTCGATGGCGCCGCCGCGCCCACCCCGCCAAGCCGCGCACTCACGCCGAAGTTCTGCGGCACGCCGCCGACCAGGAAGCCCGGCTGCAGGCCACCCGACTCCAGGATCCACGCCAGCATCGAGGTGGTGGTGGTCTTGCCGTGCGTGCCGGCCACGGCCAGCACATGCCGGCCCTGCAGCACGTGCTCGGACAGCCACTGCGGCCCGCTGGCGTAGGGCAGGCCGGCGTCGAGGATGGCCTCCATCAGCGGGAACTGGTCGGGCTTGGCGCGCGAGACGACGTTGCCGATCACGAACAGGTCGGGGGCGAGCGCGAGCTGGTCGGCGCCGAAGCCCTCGATCAGGTCGATGTCGAGCGCGCGCAGTTGCTCGCTCAT
>NZ_JACDCU010000091.1 GCF_013817365.1 Methylibium sp.
TCGGGGTGGCGGGGCGAGCGTTGCGACGAGGCCGCCGCTGAGCGCCAAGTGTAGAAGCAAGTCTAGGCGGCTGGCTTCGAAGCGTCAAAGCTCCTCTGTTTTATATAAGACATCTTTCAGCATTCTTATGGACGACCATGCAAGCCCTGTGATGCAATCCATGACATGGCTGCCAACCCTCCCTCTCCGCCCACGGCACAAGCCTCGTCCGGCACGGCTGCAGGCCCGGCGTTCAGCCCGCTATATCAGCAGATCAAGGCGCTGATCACACGAAGCCTGCAGACCAGCGAATGGCGCCCGGGCGAGGCGATTCCAAGCGAAACCGAGTTGGCCGTGCGCTACCGGGTCAGCCAAGGCACCGTGCGCAAGGCGATCGATGAACTCGCCGCCGAGAACCTGGTGCTGCGCCGGCAGGGCAAGGGCACCTTCGTGGCGACGCATGCCGAGCAGCAAGTGCAGTACCGCTTCTTGCGCCTGGTGCCCGACACGCCGGCCAAGCGGGAGCCGGTGGAGCGCCGCCTGCTCGACTGCCGCCGCGTACGCGCCAATGCCGAGGTGGCGCGCACGCTCGATCTCAAGGCCGGCGACCCGGTGATTCAGGCGCGGCGACTCCTTGTCTTCGCCGGCCGGCCGGTGGTGCTCGACGACATCTGGCTGCCCGGCAGTCTTTTCAAGGGACTCACGACCGAGCGACTGGCCGACTACCGCGGCCCGCTCTACGCCTTTTTCGAAGCCGAGTTCGGCGTGCGCACCCTTCGCGCCGAAGAGAAGCTGCGCGCAACTGCCGCAAATGCCGTCGATGCATCGCTGCTCGCGGTGGCTGAAGGGGCGCCGCTCCTGAGCGTCGAGCGGCGCACGCTCACCTACGGCGACAAGCCGGTCGAACTGCGGCGCGGTCTGTACGAGACATCCAACCACTACTACCGAAACGAGTTGAATTGAAGGCGCAGGGCTTCGGCGCGCCTGCGCCGGGGCGTATGTTGCAATGCAATAAACTCTTCGGGTTTTATAGAAGACAAGCAGGATCCGGCATGGCAGACATCAGCGCGAAGGCGGAGAGACCCCGCCCGGTCTACCGCAATATCCACATCACCCAGATCGTCGGCTACCGGCTGCCGCCAGCGGGCATCGTGTCGATCCTGCACCGGGTGAGCGGTGCGCTGATGTTCGTGCTTCTGCCGTTCATCGTCTGGCTGTTCGACACCAGCCTCACTTCCGAGATCAGCTTCGAGCGTTTCGCAAGTGCCTTCACCGCGGGCATCGGTTTCATGCCGGGTTGGTTCATCAAGCTGATTGCTTTGGCACTGATCTGGGCGTATTTGCACCACTTCATCGCTGGGGTGCGACATCTCTACATGGACGTGATGCACGCCGTCACGGCGGACGCCGGGGCCAAGTCGGCGCTATTCACCCTGGCTTCGAGCGCGCTGCTGACGGGCGTACTGGGCGCCAAGCTGTTCGGCTTGTATTGAGAACGCGAGAAGGGGGTGCATTCGACATGAACAAGAATTACGGATCGCAGCGCATCGTCGTTGGCGCCCACTACGGCTTGCGCGACTGGCTCAGCCAGCGAGTCACTGCAGTGCTGATGGCGCTCTTCACCATCGTGCTGCTGGCGCAGTTGATCTTCGGCGCGGAGTTGGGCTACGTGCGCTGGGCTGGCATCTTCTCCTCGCAGTGGATGAAGCTGCTGACCCTTGTGACCGTGCTCTCGCTGGCATGGCATGCCTGGGTCGGCATGCGCGACATCTGGATGGACTACATCCATCACGTCGGTTTGAAGCTCGTGCTGCAGGTGGCCACCATTGTCTGGCTCGTCGCCTGCGCCGGCTGGGCGATCCAAGTGCTCTGGAGGCTGTAGAAGAATGAGCGCAACGACGCTTCCCACTCGCAAGTTCGATGTCGTCATCGTCGGAGCCGGCGGCTCCGGCATGCGCGCCTCGCTGCAGCTCGCGCGCGCCGGCCTCAGCGTGGCGGTGCTGTCCAAGGTGTTCCCCACGCGCTCGCACACCGTGGCGGCCCAGGGCGGCATCGGCGCCTCGCTCGGCAACATGAGCGAGGACAACTGGCACTATCACTTCTTCGATACGGTCAAGGGCTCCGACTGGCTCGGCGACCAGGACGCGATCGAATTCATGTGCCGCGAGGCGCCGAAAGTGGTGTACGAGCTCGAGCACTTCGGCATGCCCTTCGACCGCAACCCGGACGGCACCATCTACCAGCGCCCGTTCGGCGGCCACACCGCCAACTACGGCGAAAAGCCCGTGCAGCGCGCCTGCGCCGCGGCCGACCGCACCGGTCACGCGATGCTGCACACGCTGTACCAGCAGAACGTCAAGGCGCGCACGCAGTTCTTTGTGGAATGGATGGCGCTGGACCTGATCCGCGATGCCGAAGGCGACGTGGTCGGCGTCACGGCCCTGGAGATGGAAACCGGCGACCTTCACATCTTGCAGGGCAAGACGGTGCTAATGGCCACCGGCGGGGCCGGGCGCATCTACGCCGCCTCGACCAATGCGTTCATCAATACCGGCGACGGCCTGGGCATGGCGGCGCGCGCGGGTGTTCCGCTCGAAGACATGGAGTTCTGGCAGTTCCATCCCACCGGCGTGGCCGGTGCCGGCGTGCTGCTGACCGAAGGCTGCCGCGGGGAGGGGGCCATTCTGCGCAACGCATTGGGCGAGCGCTTCATGGAGCGCTATGCGCCCACGCTGAAGGATCTGGCGCCGCGCGACTTCGTCTCGCGCTGCATGGACCAGGAGATCAAGGAAGGCCGGGGCTGCGGTCCGGACAAGGACTATGTGGTCCTCGACATGACCCACCTGGGCGCGGCCACGATCATGAAGCGGCTGCCCTCGGTGTACGAGATCGGCCACAACTTCGCCAACGTCGACATCACCAAGGAGCCGATCCCGGTGGTGCCGACCATCCACTACCAAATGGGCGGCGTGCCGACCAATGTGCATGGGCAGGTGGTGATGCCGAAGGACGGCAACCCGAATACGGTCGTGAACGGGCTTTACGCGGTGGGGGAATGCGCCTGCGTCAGCGTGCACGGCGCCAACCGGCTGGGCACCAACTCGCTGCTCGACCTGCTGGTGTTCGGCCGGGCGGCCGGCAACCACATCGTGGAGTTCAACGAGAAGAACAAGTCGCACAAACCGCTGCCCGAGAACGCCGCCGATCGCAGCCTGGCGCGTCTTGCCCGTCTCGAGGCAAGCACCGGCGGCGAGTACGCCCAGGACGTCGCGAACGACATTCGCACCAGCATGCAACTCCACGCTGGCGTGTTCCGCACGCAGGCTATGCTCAATGAGGGCGTCAAGCAGATCGCTGCGCTTGCCGAGCGGGTGAAAAACATCGCGCTCGGCGACAAGTCCAAGGTGTTCAACACCGCGCGTGTCGAGGCGCTCGAGGTCGAGAACCTCATCGAAGCGGCCCGGGCCACGATCGTCTCGGCGGCGGCGCGCAAGGAAAGCCGTGGCGCGCACACGGTGAACGACTACGCCGACACGCCCGCGTATCCCAACGGCCGCAACGACGCGGTGTGGATGAAGCACACGCTGTGGTTCAGCGAAGGCGACCGGCTCGACTACAAGCCTGTGAACCTTAAGCCGCTGACCACCGAATCCATTCCGCCCAAGGTTCGCTCGTTCTGAGCGCCGAGGAAGCAAGAGCATGAGCCTACGCACCTTCCAGATCTACCGCTACGACCCCGACGCCGACGCCAAGCCGCGCATGCAGACGCTGCAGGTCGAACTCGACGGCTCCGAGCGCATGCTGCTCGATGCCCTCAACAAGCTCAAGGCCGTCGATCCGACCCTGTCGTTCCGTCGCTCCTGCCGCGAGGGGGTGTGCGGCTCCGACGCGATGAACATCAACGGCAAGAACGGCCTGGCCTGCCTGACCAACATGCGCACGCTGCCGGGCAACATCGTCCTCAAACCGCTGCCTGGCCTGCCTGTGATCCGCGACCTGATCGTGGACATGACGCAGTTCTTCAAGCAGTACCACTCGATCAAGCCCTACCTCGTCAACGACGAGCCGCCGCCCGAGACCGAGCGGCTGCAGTCGCCCGAAGAGCGCGACGAGCTCAACGGCTTGTATGAATGCATCCTGTGCGCGAGCTGCTCGACGGCTTGCCCGAGCTTCTGGTGGAACCCCGACAAGTTCGTCGGCCCAGCCGGCCTGCTGCAGGCCTACCGCTTCATCGCCGACAGCCGCGACCAGGACACCGGCGCCCGACTCGACAACCTGGAAGACCCCTACCGCCTCTTCCGCTGTCACACCATCATGAACTGCGTGGACGTTTGTCCCAAGGGCCTGAACCCGACGAAGGCCATCGGCAAGATACGCGACATGCTGGTGCGTCGCGCCGTCTGAGGCCCACTGCCGAGAGCTTCATGGCCGTCTCGCTCGACGCTCCCTTGCTCGACCCCGCAGCACTCGGCAAGTTGCGCTGGCGCTGTCGGCGTGGGCTGCTCGAGAACGATCTTTTCATCGAGCGTTTCTTCGCTCTTCACCAAGACACGCTCACCCGTGACCAGGCGGCAGGCATCGAGGCGCTGATGGAACTGTCGGACCCCGATCTGCTCGATCTGCTGCTCGCGCGGCGCGAACCGCAGGGGGCGCTGGATTCTGCGACGGTTCGCTTGGTGCTCGGACAGCTGCGCCGACCCGCACCGGCCAGAGCGCTGCCGTACCGATCTCTCTCTCGCCTCTTTCGCTGTACTCAGCTTCGACCAGAAGGAACTGCCATGACCCCGTCCGATGTCAAAGCCACCCTCTCGTTCTCCGATGGCAGCCCGAGCATGGAACTGCCGATCTACCAAGGCAGCGTCGGTCCCGACGTGATCGACATCCGCAAGCTCTACGCCCAGACCGGCAAGTTCACCTACGACCCCGGTTTCCTCAGCACCGCGGCCTGCCAGTCGGCCATCACCTACATCGATGGCGACAAGGGTGAGCTGCTCTATCGCGGTTACCCGATCGAGCAGCTCGCCGAGAACTGCGACTTCCTCGACACCTGCTATCTGCTGCTCAACGGCGAACTGCCGAACGCCCAGCAGAAGCAGGATTTCGACCGGAAGGTGACCAACCACACGATGGTCAGCGAGCAGATGCAGTTCTTCCTGCGCGGTTTCCGGCGCGACGCGCATCCGATGGCGGTGCTGACCGGCCTGGTCGGCGCGCTGTCGGCCTTCTATCACGACGTGACGGACATTCAGAACCCGGAACACCGCGCCACGGCGGCGAACCGCCTGATCGGCAAGATGCCGACTCTGGTGGCGATGGCCTACAAGTACTCCATCGGCCAGCCCTACATCTATCCGAAGAACGACCTGAGCTACAGCGCGAACTTCATGCGCATGATGTTCGCCACGCCCTGCGAAGAATACGTGCCCAACGAGGTGCTGGTGCGCGCGATGGACCGTATCTTCATCCTGCACGCCGACCACGAGCAGAACGCTTCCACCTCGACCGTGCGGCTGTGCGGCAGCTCGGGTACCAACCCCTTCGCCGCTATTGCCGCCGGCGTGGCCTGTCTGTGGGGCCCGGCGCATGGCGGCGCCAACGAAGCTGCGCTCAACATGCTGGAGGACATTCAGAAGATGGGCGGCATCGCCAAGATCGGCGACTTCATCAGCCAGGTCAAGGACAAGAACTCCGGCATCAAGCTGATGGGCTTTGGCCACCGCGTCTACAAGAACTACGACCCGCGCGCCAAGCTGATGCGCGAGACCTGCCATGAGGTGCTCGACGAACTGGGTCTGCAGAACGACCCGCTGTTCAAGTTGGCCATGGCGCTGGAAAAGATCGCCCTTGAAGACGACTACTTCGTCTCGCGCAAGCTCTACCCGAACGTCGATTTCTATTCGGGCATCGTGCAGCGCGCGATCGGCATTCCCGTGAGCTTGTTCACTGCGGTCTTCGCGTTGGCGCGCACGGTGGGTTGGATCGCGCAACTCAACGAGATGATCGGCGACCCTGAGTACAAGATCGGCCGTCCGCGCCAGCTTTTCATCGGCGCCACCCAGCGCGACGTCAAACCGATGGCCAAGCGCTGAAACGCGCATCGGCGCCGGCCGTCCGCTGGCGCCGACCGGCGGCGACTTTGTTTACTGCCGCTGGGCACAGGCGGCTTTCGCGTTCCAGCACTCCGGTCCTTGGGAAAGTGCAGGAAAATACGGGTTTACTCCCGCTCGGGATTGATCGGCCGCCATGACAGGACGCACCCTCTACGACAAGCTCTGGGACGAGCACGTCGTCCGCACCGAGGACGACGGCACCGCCTTGCTCTACATCGACCGCCACCTGGTGCACGAAGTGACCAGCCCACAGGCCTTTGACGGCCTCGAGCTCGCGAAGCGCAAGGTGTGGCGCTTGTCGGCCAACCTTGCGGTGAGCGACCACAATGTGCCGACCACCGATCGCAGCAAGGGCATCGAGGATCCGATTTCACGGCTTCAGGTCGATACGCTCGACGCCAACTGCGACCGCCACGGCATCACGCAGTTCAAGATGAACGACCTGCGCCAGGGCATCGTCCATGTGATCGGCCCAGAGCAGGGCGCCACCCTGCCGGGCATGACTGTCGTGTGCGGCGACTCGCACACCTCCACCCACGGCGCCTTCGGCGCGCTGGCGCATGGCATCGGCACCAGCGAGGTCGAGCATGTGCTCGCCACGCAGACGTTGCTCGCCAAGAAGGCGAAGAACCTGCTCATTCGCGTCGAAGGACGACTGCCCAAGGGCTGCGGTGCCAAGGACATCGTGCTTGCCATCATCGGCCGGATCGGCACCGCCGGCGGCAACGGCCACACCATCGAATTCGCCGGCAGCGCGATCCGCGCGCTCAGCATGGAAGGGCGCATGACCGTGTGCAACATGGCCATCGAGGCCGGTGCGCGCGCGGGTCTGATCGCGGTGGACGAGACCACGATCGCTTACGTGACGGGCCGTCCGTTCGCACCCACGGCTCTGGAGTGGGATCAGGCGGTGAGCTACTGGCGCACGCTGCAGTCCGACTCCGACGCTCACTGGGACCGCATTGTCGAACTCGATGCCGCGCGAATCACGCCGCAGGTCACCTGGGGCACGTCGCCAGAGATGGTGTTGTCGATCGAGGGCCGCGTGCCAGACCCCGACCGAGAAAAGGACGCCAACAAGCGCGGTGCGATAGAGCGCGCGCTGGCCTACATGGCGCTCGAGCCGAACAAGCCCATCGGCGACATCCGCATCGACAAGGTCTTCATCGGCTCGTGCACCAACTCGCGCATCGAAGACCTCCGCGAGGCCGCCGCCGTCGTGCGCAAGATCGGCGGGCGCGTTGCCGGCAATGTGAAGCTGGCGCTGGTGGTGCCGGGATCCGGTCTCGTCAAGGCCCAGGCCGAGCGTGAAGGGCTCGATGCCGTGTTCACCGCAGCCGGTTTCGAGTGGCGCGAGCCGGGTTGCTCGATGTGCCTGGCCATGAATGCCGATCGTTTGGAGCCCGGTGAGCGGTGTGCCTCCACCAGCAACCGAAACTTCGAAGGCCGCCAAGGGGCGGGCGGACGCACGCACTTGGTCAGCCCCGCGATGGCCGCCGCTGCTGCGCTGGCAGGTCATTTCGTCGATGTGCGGCGTCTGGTCTGACGCCGCTGCAGCCAAGACAGAGTAGGGCGTCATGCAAGCTTTCCGTATCCACAAAGGACTGGTCGCGCCGATCGACCGTGAGAACGTCGACACCGACGCCATCATTCCCAAGCAATTCCTCAAGTCGATCAAGCGCACCGGGTTCGGCGTGAACCTCTTCGACGAATGGCGCTATCTCGACCACGGCGAGCCGGGCCAAGACAGCGCCACGCGCCGGCCCAACCCCGACTTCGTGCTCAACCAGCCCCGCTTTCGCGGCGCCTCCGTGCTGTTGGCACGTCGCAACTTCGGCTGCGGTTCGAGCCGTGAGCATGCGCCGTGGGCGATCGATCAATACGGCTTTCGCGCGCTGATCGCGCCGAGCTTCGCCGATATCTTCTACAACAACTGCTTCAAGAACGGGCTGCTGCCGATCGTGCTTCCCGAGCACCAGGTCGGGCAGTTGTTCGACCAAGTGGCAGCCTTCGTCGGCTATTCCCTCATGGTCGATCTGGAGCGCCAGGTGGTGGTCATGCCCGACGGTGGCGAGCTGGGTTTCGAGGTCGAGCCGTTTCGCAAGCACTGCTTGCTCGGCGGTCTCGACGATATCGGCTTGAGCCTGCAGCATGCCGATGCCATCCGCGGCTTCGAGGCCGAACGATTGCTACGCCAGCCCTGGCTGGCGCACCGGCTTTGAGAGCGAGGGGCGCCAGGGTGCCGGTCGCGCGAATCACGCATTGCGAAGGATTGAAACGAGGATGAAGATCGCTGTTTTGCCGGGTGACGGCATCGGCCCGGAGATCGTCGCGGAAGCGGTCAAGGCGCTGCAGGCACTGGACCTGCGCCTCGAGCTGGAAACCGCTGTCGTCGGCGGCGCGGCCTTTGAGGTCGCCGGCCGTCCACTGCCCGAAGCCACGCTGAAGCTGGCCAAGGCCGCAGACGCGGTGCTGTTCGGCGCCGTTGGCGATTGGAAATACGACAAGCTCGAGCGCGCATTGCGGCCGGAGCAGGCGATCCTGGGCTTGCGCAAGGAACTCGGCCTGTTCGCCAATTTCCGTCCGGCGATCTGCCACGCCCAGCTTACGGACGCCTCCAGCTTGAAGCCCGAACTGGTCGCGGGCCTGGACATCCTCATTATTCGGGAGCTCACCGGCGACATCTATTTCGGCCAGCCGCGGGGACGCCGCAGCGCGCCCGATGGGCATTTTCCCGGTGCCGAAGAAGCCTTCGACACGATGCGCTACAGCCGTCCCGAGATCGAACGCATTGCTCACGTCGCCTTTCAGGCCGCTCGCAAGCGCGGCGGCAGATTGACCAGCGTGGACAAGGCCAACGTCCTGGAAACCTTTCAGTTCTGGAAGGACGTGGTGAGCGAGGTGCATGCGCAGTACCCCGATGTGCAGCTCGATCACCTGTATGTCGACAACGCGGCGATGCAGCTCGTCAAGGCCCCCAAGCAGTTCGACGTGATCGTCACCGGCAACATGTTCGGCGACATCCTGAGCGACGCCGCCGCGATGCTCACCGGCTCGATCGGCATGCTGCCGAGCGCTTCGCTCGACGCCAGGAACAAGGGCCTGTACGAGCCATCCCATGGCAGCGCGCCCGACATCGCTGGCAAGGGCGTGGCCAACCCGCTGGCCACCATCCTGAGCGCTGCGATGATGCTGCGTTTCAGCCTGGATCAGCCCGAAGCTGCAGCGCGCATCGAGGCCGCCGTTGAGCAAACGCTGGAAGACGGCCTGCGAACGGCAGACATCGCGAGCGCTGGCTGTCGCACGGTAGGTACCGAGGAGATGGGCGACGCCGTTGTCGCCCGCTTGAAGGCGCAGGCCTGAGCTTTTGAAGCCGGCGGCGCTTCATGCTGCGCGGACGAGGTGCTCCCCAAGACACATTAGGTGAACGACATGGCGACGACGGTAGTGGGTTTGGTGGGATGGCGCGGCATGGTCGGCTCCGTGCTGCTCGAGCGCATGCAGGCCGAAGGCGACTTCGATCTGATCGAGCCGCTGTTCTTCAGTACCAGCAACGCCGGCGGCCGGGCACCGGCTATGGCTAAGAACGAAACGAAGCTGTTCGGCGCGCACGATCTCGATGCGCTCGAGCGCTGCGATGTCGTGCTCACGGCGCAAGGCGGCGACTACACCGGCGAGGTGTTCCCCAAGCTGCGTGCCGCCGGTTGGAAAGGCCACTGGATCGACGCCGCCTCCACGCTGCGCATGCAGAGCGATGCGGTGATCGTGCTCGATCCGGTCAATCTGCCGGTCATCAAGAATGCGCTGGCCAGGGGCGGGCGCAACTGGATCGGCGGCAATTGCACGGTGAGTTGCATGCTGATGGGCGTGGGCGCCTTGTTCAAGGCCGGCCTCGTCGAGTGGATGAGCTCGATGACTTACCAGGCCGCCTCGGGCGGGGGCGCGCAGCACATGCGCGAGTTGCTCACCCAGTTCGGCACGGTGAACAGGGAAATCAAGGCGCTGCTCGACGATCCGAAGAGCGCAATTCTCGAGATCGACCGCAAGGTGATCGAGCTTCAGCGCGGCCTGGGTGGTGCGGCGACGGAGCATTTCGGCGTGCCGCTCGCCGGCTCCTTGATTCCTTGGATCGACAAGGATCTCGGTGTAGGTAAGGAGCCTGGCGAGCCGGGCTGGGGCGTAAGCCGCGAGGAATGGAAGGCTTCTGCGGAGACCAACAAGATCTTGGGTATCGGCGCTGGCTTCGACGAGCCGGCTGTCCCGATCGATGGCTTTTGCGTGAGGGTCGGTGCGATGCGTTGCCACAGCCAGGCACTGACTTTCAAACTCAAGAAGGACGTGCCGCTTGCCGATATCGAGGCATTGCTGGCCGGCGACAACGACTGGGTCAAGCTCGTGCCGAACAACCGGGAGGCAACGCTTGCCGAGCTGACGCCGGTGGCTGTGACCGGCACGCTGACGATCCCGGTCGGCCGGGTGCGCAAGCTGGCGATGGGCCCCGAATACATCGGGGCCTACACCATCGGCGATCAACTGTTGTGGGGGGCGGCTGAGCCGCTGCGCCGAATGCTGCGCATCCTGCTCGAAGCCTGAAGGCACACGACCCATTGCCTGTCCTGGCTTCGTTGCAGGTGTGCAACGAAGCCAGGTTCTGCGAGCAGGCCTTCACGTCAGGGGAATGTGACGCGACGCTTGAGCTTGTTATCGTATCTGCCTGATGTTATTGTCTTTTCAGTAAAAGTTGCAGTGGGAGCTCCGG
>NZ_JACDCU010000445.1 GCF_013817365.1 Methylibium sp.
AATCGTCGGCGCCGGTTTCCAGGCCATGCACCCGGTCCTCGATGGCGTCGCGCGCGGTCAGGATCAGCACGGGCAGCGTCGAGCCCTGCGCGCGCACGCGCTGCAGCGTCTCGAAGCCGTCGATGCTGGCCAGGCCGATGTCGAGGATGAGCAGATCGTAGGGATCAGCCTTGACCGACGCCGGCACCGGCTCGCCGCGTGCCGTGTGATCCACCACCCAGCCCTGCGAACGCAGCGCCCGGGCGGTCGATTCAGCCACGGCCGGATCGTCTTCGGCAAGCAGGATGTGCATGGTGGTGGGTGGCGTTGCGGGCAGGTCGCGCACACGGCTCGAACGAGCGATGCCGGGCACTGTAGCGCCGGCACTGCGGCCCCGCGGGGCGGCATCGTCATGCGCGGGGGCGGCGTGCTGACGCGGTGCTGACGCAAAGCCGCCAGCGCGGCTTCAGAAGAACGCCTGGATCCCCGTTTGCGCCCGGCCGAGGATCAACGCATGCACGTCGTGCGTGCCCTCGTAGGTGTTGACCGCCTCGAGATTGACCATGTGGCGGATCACGCCGAACTCGTCGGAAATGCCGTTGCCGCCGAGCATGTCGCGTGCGGTGCGGGCGATGTCGAGCGCCTTGCCGCAGGAGTTGCGCTTCATCAGCGAGGTGGCCTCGGGGGCTGCCGTGCCTTCGTCCTTCATGCGGCCCAGCCGCAGGCAGCCTTGCAGGCCGAGCGTGATGTCGGTCTGCATGTCGGCGAGCTTCTTCTGGATCAGCTGGTTGGCCGCCAGGGGGCGGCCGAACTGCTGGCGGTCGAGAACGTACTGTCGGGCGCGGTGCCAGCAGTCCTCGGCAGCGCCGAGCGCGCCCCAGGCGATGCCGTAGCGCGCGCTGTTCAGGCAGGTGAAGGGGCCCTTCAGACCGCGCACTTCGGGAAAGGCGTTTTCCTCGGGGCAGAACACCGCGTCCATGACGATCTCGCCGGTGATGCTGGCGCGCAGGCCGACCTTGCTGTGGATGGCCGGCGCCGACAGGCCCTTGGCGCCCTTGTCGAGGATGAAGCCGCGGATCTGGCCGTCGTCGTCCTTGGCCCAGACGAGGAAGACGTCGGCGATGGGCGAGTTGGTGATCCACATCTTGGTGCCGGTCAACTCGAAGCCGCCGGCCAACTTGCGGGCCCGGGTCACCATGCTGCTGGGGTCGGATCCATGGTTCGGCTCCGTCAGGCCGAAGCAGCCGATCCATTCGCCGCGCGCCAGGGGAGGCAGGTATTTCTGTTTCTGCGCCTCGGTGCCGAAGGTTTCGATCGGCACCATGACCAGCGAGGACTGCACGCTCATCATCGAGCGGTAGCCGGAATCGACACGTTCGACCTCCCGCGCGACCAGGCCGTAGCAGACGTAGTTGAGCGCAGCACCGCCATAGGCTTCGGAAATTGTGGCGCCGAGCAGGCCGAGCTCGCCCATCTCGCGAAAGATCGCGGGATCGGTCTTCTCATGGCGGAAGGCTTCGAGCACGCGCGGCGCGAGCCGGCCCTGGCAGTAGTCGCGCGCCGCGTCGCGTACCGCGCGCTCGTCGCCGGTGAGTTGCGAATCGAGCAGAAGGGGGTCGTCCCAATGGAAAGCAGCAGCCATGTTTGCTCCTAAGAATGGCCATCGAGTTTAGCGAGGGCTGTACGGCGGCCAAGCAACGCAGGTGACAGGTCCGCATTGCCCGCATGTCGGCGCACGAGTGAACCGACGCGGGTAAACACTAGTCTCAAACGAGTCCGTTCCACAAAGAACCTATTTGTTAGCGTGCGCTTGCTCTCTTTGCGATGCCTATTCATGTTGATAATCAATCGAACTGAATGGAGCATTGCATGGATTTTTAGCACTCCAGATGCATGAGTGCTAGTATTGCCGCCGAAAAGGAGAGCCCTCGATGTCCACAGCTGCTGTTCACGCTTTTCCCATGGCCGGCGCCTCGCCGGTGCCCATGCTGCGCGACCCCTGGGCGCTGGTGCCTTCGCTCGGCAACCTGGACGCCTACGTCTCGGCCGTCAACCGCTTGCCCATGCTCTTGCTCGAGGAAGAGCAGTCGCTGGGCCGGCGCCTGAGCGAGCACAACGATCTGGAGGCCGCGGGGCGGCTGGTGATGTCGCACCTGCGCCTGGTGGTGTCGGTGTCGCGCCAGTACTTGGGCTACGGCCTGCCGCACGGCGACCTCATCCAGGAAGGCAATGTCGGCCTCATGAAGGCCGTCAAGCGCTTCGATCCGAGCCATGGCGTTCGGCTGGTCAGTTACGCGCTGCACTGGATCAAGGCCGAGATCCACGAGTACGTGTTGAAGAACTGGCGCATGGTCAAACTGGCCACGACCAAGGCGCAGCGCAAGCTCTTCTTCAACTTGCGGTCCATGAAACAGGGCTTCAAGGGCGACGCCGACGACGCCGACCTGCACCGCAGCACCCTCACCGATGCCGAGATCGACATCGTCGCGCGCGACCTCAACGTCAAGCGCGAAGAGGTGATCGAGATGGAAACGCGCCTGTCCGGCGGCGACGTGGCCCTCGAGCCGCAAACTGACGACAGCGAGGAGAGTTATGCGCCGATTGCCTACCTGGCCGACGACAGTGCTGAGCCGACCCGGGTGCTGGACGCCCAGCGCCGCGATGTGCTGGCGAGCGATGGCATCAGCCTGGCGCTGGATGTGCTCGACACACGCAGCCGGCGCATCGTCGAGGAGCGCTGGCTCAAGGTCAACGACAACGGCTCGGGCGGCATGACGCTGCACGAACTGGCCTCCGAATACGGGGTGAGTGCCGAGCGCATCCGCCAGGTCGAAGTGGCGGCCATGAAGAAGATGAGGAAGGCGTTGGCTGAGTACGCCTGAGCCTCGGCTTACCAAAAAGAAGGCGGCCCGTGGGCCGCCTTTTTCGTGGCCGCGCCGCCCGATCGAAGTCAGGCCAGCAAGCGCTTCAGATCGGCGACCCACGCCTCGACCGGCTGGCCGTAGCGCACGAACAGGCGCAGCCGCCCCTGCGGATCGAACACGTACGCGCCGGCCGTGTGGTCCACCGAGTAGCTGCCGGGCTCCTTGCCCGGCACCTTCTGGAAGTAGGCCTTGAACGACTTGGCCAGCGCCTGCGTCTGCTCGACCGTGCCACGCAGTGCAATGAAGCTCGGGTCGAAGCTTGCCATGTACCGCTCGAGCAGCTTGGGCGTGTCGCGCTCGGGATCGACCGTGACGAACAGGGCCTGCAGCCGCTCACCGTCTTCGCCCAGTTTTTCCTT
>NZ_JACDCU010000446.1 GCF_013817365.1 Methylibium sp.
GCGCCGACACCTTCATGGGCCTGTCCGGGCTCGGCGATCTTGTCCTCACTGCCACAGGCGACCTGTCGCGCAACCGCCAGGTCGGTCTGCAACTCGCGCGGGGCGGAAGACTGCCCGAAGTGCTCGCCTCCCTCGGCCACGTCGCCGAAGGCGTGCACAGCGCGGCCATGGTGCTGGCGCGGGCGCGCTCGCTCGGCGTGGAGATGCCGGTCACCGAAGCCGTGGTGGCGGTGCTCGAAGGCCGCGCCAGTCCGGCTCAGGTGCTCATGCAGTTGATGCGGCGAGACGCGCGCGCCGAAGCCTGAGACGGCTTCGCGCTCACAGTAGCCAGCTCAGAACGACTGCCAGTCGTCGGTGCCGGTCTTCGGCGAGGCGACCACCGACGCGCCGGCGTCGGCCGGCCTCGCGGCCACAGCCCGGGGCTGCAGGCGCGAGACGTTCTTCGCGCGGTTCGGGCCGCGGCGCTCCACGGCGTTCGAGCTGAGCGTGGTGGCCGGCCTGACCGGCGCCGTGGCCTGTTGCGCGACGACCGCAGCAGCATGCTGGCCCTGCGCCAGCTTGAACACCGCCACGGCGCTGACTAACTGCTGCGCCTGGCCCTTCAGGCTTTCCGCCGCGGCCGCGCTTTGCTCGACGAGCGCGGCGTTCTGCTGCGTCGCCTGGTCCATCTGCGTAACCGCTTCGCCGATCTGCGCCACGCCGGCGCTCTGCTCGGTGGAGGCGGAGCTGATCTCGCCCATGATGTCGGTCACGCGCTTGATGGCGCTGACCACTTCGCTCATCGTCGTGCCGGCCTGATCGACCAGCACCGAGCCCTGCAAGACGCGCTCGACGCTGGCGGTAATCAGGCCCTTGATCTCCTTGGCCGCCTCGGCGCTGCGCTGCGCCAGGCTGCGCACTTCGGAGGCCACCACCGCGAAGCCGCGGCCCTGTTCGCCGGCCCGCGCCGCTTCCACGGCAGCGTTGAGCGCGAGGATGTTGGTCTGGAAGGCGATGCCGTCGATCACGCTGATGATGTCGGCGATCTTCTTCGAGCTGTCGTTGATGCCCTTCATGGTGTCGACCACCTGGCTCACCACCTCGCCGCCGCGCGCGGCCACGGTCGAGGCGTTGAGTGCGAGCTGGTTGCCCTGCATCGCGTTGTCGGCGTTTTGCCGGACGGTGGAGCCCAGCTCTTCCATCGAGGCAGCGGTCTCTTCCAGTGCGGAGGCCTGTTCTTCGGTGCGGCCCGACAGGTCGTTGTTGCCCTGGGCAATCTGCGTCGAGGCGGTGGCTACGCTTTCGGCGTTGGAGCGCACGGTGGCGACCACACCCGACAGGCTGTCCTGCATCTTCTTGAGCGCAGCCATGAGGCTGACGGTGTCGCCCGCACGCAGGTTGATCGGTACGCTGAGGTCGCCCTCTGCCACGCGCTGGGCCAGCGCGGCAGCGTCGGCCGGCTCGCCGCCGAGCTGGCGCGTCACGTTGCGCACGATCCACCATGCCAGTGCGCAGGCCAATGCAATCGCCAGGCCGATCACTGCGAAGATCCACGTCCGCGCCTCGTCGTAGGTGTGCTTCGCCGTTTGGTAGGCGGCCTCGGAGCCGGCGCTATTGATCTCGACCAGTCGACCCACGGTCGCGTCCATCTCGTAGAAATGGGTCCGTGAGGCGCCGCGGAACAGAGCCTGCGTCGCAGCGGACGACTGGGCGCCCTCGCGCGACAGCGCGATCAACTTGGCCTGCGTCTCGAAGTAGCTATCGCGCTGCTGCTTGAATCGCTCGAACTCCTTGCGCTCCTCCGCTGCAGTAATCAGGAGCTCATAGGACGCCTGCTGCTCCGTGAAGCTGACTTCGCTTCGTTCAAGGCCTTCTCGATGGAATCCATCTCGACGGCATCGAGGGACATCACATGGTCGCCTTCGCCTCGACGTAGCTGGTTGGCGCTAACGCGCACCTGGCCGAGGGCCTTGATGCTCGGGAGCCAGCTGGTGGCGATCTCCTCCGTGCTGGCGTTGACGTTGGAGAGCTCCGTGATGGCAAAGCCACCGATGCCGGCGGTCAAGACGGCCAGGGAGAAAAACGCTGCACCCAGCTTGGTGCGCAGCTTGATGCTGTCGGTATTCATGATCGGGTGGTTCTTGTTCAAATGAAGGGTTCAACTGATCAGCCCCATCGAGGCACTGTTCATCAGCTTTTCGATGTCCATCAGGATCAGCATGCGGTCTTCGACCGCACCGATGGCCAGGAGGTGTTCGCTCTCGATGCTCGAGTGCAGCTCGGGCACCGGGCGCAGTTGATCGGGCGCGAGGGTGATGACGTCGGACACCGCATCGACGACGATGCCGACCACCCGGGTCCCGATGCCCAGCACGATGGTCACGGTCAAGCCGTCGTAGGCGACCGGCTCGAGCCGGAACTTCAGCCGCAGGTCGACGATCGGCACGATCAGGCCGCGCAGGTTGACGACGCCCAGGATGTGGCGGGGCGCGTTGGCGATGCGGGTGGGCGGCTCGTAGGAACGGATCTCCTGCACGCGCAGGATGTCGATGCCGTACTCCTCGCCGCCCAGCTTGAAGGCCAGGAATTCGTTGATGCGGGGCGCTGTCGGCGAAGCCGCTGCTACGGCAGGGACGGCAGCCGGCGCGACAGCGGGCACGTCGGCAGGCAGTGTTGGGCGCTCTGAGGGCGCCAGTTCGGTGCTCGCATTCACGCGGGCGATCTCCAGGGTCGGTTGAACGGAATGCACCGGCCTTGCAAAAACACGTGGGCCGGTGCGCCAAGCCTCACGTTATCGGCAGCTGACCTCGGCCGATCAAGCGAAACGAGCGGCAAGTTGTGCCGTTTTCGAACAACCGTGCAGGGGTTCCACGCAAAGCGTGAGCGCTTGCTGAAAGCGTTTCATGTGCTGTGGCGATCCGATCTCGTGAGAGCGGCCGTGTCGATAATCCGCCGATGAACCCGCCGCTGCCCGATCCCAAGCACGACCCGCGCGGTTTCCTGCGCGGCCTGTTCGACACCGCCGTGCGCCGCGCGCTGCCGGCGCTCAGCACGGGCGCTTTCCTGCCGCCGCCGCCCGAGGGCCGCACGCTGGTGCTGGGGGCGGGCAAGGCGGGCGGCGCGATGGCCGCCGCGGTCGATGCGCTGTGGCCGGCCGACGCGCCGTTGTCGGGCCTGGTGGTGACGCGCTACGAGCATGTGCCGCCCGACTACAAGGCCAAGCCCGGGCGCATCGAGGTGGTCGAGGCGGCGCACCCGGTGCCCGACGCAGCGGGCCTGGCCG
>NZ_JACDCU010000092.1 GCF_013817365.1 Methylibium sp.
GCCTTGGCCTGCGATTTGATGATTGCCGCCGAGGACGCGCGCTTCTTCATGGCCTACGGACGCGTGGGCCTGTCGCCCGACGGCGGCGGCAGCTGGCACCTCGCGCGCTTCCTGCCGCGCGCGCTTGCGCTCGAATTGCTGTGGCTGGGCGAGGCGGCCACCGCGCGTCAACTGCACACCTGGGGCCTTGTCAATCGCGTGACAGACAGCGGTGAAGCGCTGCCCCAAGCTCTGCGCATGGCCGAAGAACTTGCGGCGTTCGCTCCCAATGCGCTGGCCAGTGCAAAGGAGCTTGTGAACCAGGCACGCGTGCGCACACTCGGCGAGCACTTGGCAGCGGAAAGCACTCACTTTGTCGACAATCTTTTCAATGCCAACGGCGCTGAAGGCCTGCAGGCTTTCTTCGAAAAGCGAGCCCCTCGTTTTTCCTGACAGGCGGGCTCCATGAGCGTGTCTGCGTCGCGTCGGCGTCTGTACCTGATGCGGCATGGGTCGGTCGACTATTTCGGCTCCGACGGCGCGCCGCTGCCTCCAGACGCTGTTGCGCTCAACGACGAGGGCGAACGGCAGGCCGACGCAGCCGGTGAGCTTTTCAGGCAGTGCGGCGTGCACTTCGACCGCGCGCTGGTGAGCGGCTTGCCGCGCACGGTGCAGACCGCCGAGCGCGTGCTCGCAGCGGCCGGACAGAACCTCTCGCTCGAACACCACCCCGCGCTGCGGGAGATTCGCAGCGGGCGCCTGGCCGACATCCCGCCCGATCAGCTCGAACAGGCCTTTCTGGGCGCCTTCCGCGCCCGCGCCGATGTGGAGAGCCAGCGCTTCCTGGGCGGCGAATCGATCGGCGAACTGCTGGACCGTGCGCTGCCCGCGTTCGAGGCGCTGTGCGCGCGGAGCGACTGGCAGTCGATGCTGCTGGTGCTGCATGGCGGCGTGAACCGCGCACTGATTTCTGCTGCGCTGGCCGGACAGCGGGCTTTCTTCGGCCGGCTCGAGCAGCAGCCGGCCTGCATCAACGTTCTCGACATCGCCAGCACCGGCGAGACGGTGGTGCGCAGCATCAACCTGGCGCCGACGCAGTGGTTGCACGAGCGTGAACGCTACACGACCATGGAAAAGCTGCTGGCGCAGTACCGCGCCGGGCTTTGATTCAGTTGCGGTAGCCGGGATCGATGCGGTCCAGCCGGCGCAGCAGCGCCGGCCACGCCAGCGCACCGCCCTGCCCCCGCGTGACCTGCTGCGCCTGCTGCTGTGCGGTGGCGATGATCCCCGGCTCGATCCGCCTCAGCTCACCACCGCCGGCCTGTGCCCGGACCTGGATGGCGCAGACCGCCTCGAACAGGTACATGTTGAGAAAGGCATCGGCCACCGTCGCGCCGAGCGTGAGCAGGCCGTGGTTGCGCAGCACGAGGAAGTTGCTCTCGCCGAGGTCGGCCACGAGACGCGGCTTCTCGTCATCGCGCAGCGCCACACCTTCGTAGTCGTGGTACTTCAGGCCGGCCAGCACGAAGATCGACTGCTGCGAGATCGGCAACACCCCGCCCGCCTGCGCCGCCACCGCCACGCCGTTCAGGGTGTGCGTGTGCAGCACGCAGGCCGCGTCGTGGCGTGCTGCATGGATGGCGCTGTGGATGGTGAAGCCGGCGGGATTGACGGCGAACGGCGTGTCGTCGAGCTTGTTGCCGGACAGATCGATCTTGACCAGACTCGACGCCGTGATCTCGTCGAACAGCAGGCCGTAGGGGTTGATGAGGAATTGGTCATCGGTGCCGGGCACGCGCAAGGTGATGTGCGTGAAAACGAGGTCGTCCCAACGGAAATGCGCGACCAGCCGGTAGGCCGCGGCGAGGTCGACTCTGGCCTGCCATTCGCCCGGGCTCGCATGCGTTCGACGGCTCTCGATCACGAGATCGGCAGCGTTCATGGCGACTCCTCCAGGTGACGGTGCAGCCTGACAATAGGCCGCGCAAGGAAAGCGATGCTGTCACGTCAGGGACAAAACATGAATACCCCCGTTCTTACAATCGTCGAGCAACATCACATCGACTCGGGCCCATGGTTCAGCAAGCTATCGCAGACTTTGCGCAACGCGATCCTGGCTCGCGCGCAGGTGCGTCGCTTGTCGGACGGCGCGATGCTCACGAGCCGCGGCGCACCGGCCGGCGAATGGTGTGGCGTGGCCAAGGGGGCGATCCGGGTGAGTTCGGTGTCGCTGTCGGGCAAGCAGGTCACGCTCACTTACCCTGCTGCTCGCGCGCAGCTACGGCATCAGTCAAGGCGAAGAAATCCGCATTGGCCTGCAGCTCGCGCAGGAGGACTTGGCGCAATTGCTCGGTGCCTCGCGCCAGCGCGTGAACCAGGAGCTCAAGAGCTTCGAGCGCGACGGCGCGGTGAGGGTTGGGCCCACGCGCCTCGTGGTGCTCTCGCGCCAGAAGCTGCTTGCGTTTGCCGAACGCTGACGACTTTGCACTGACCGCACACGCCCCGCCGCCATGGACGACTACACCGGCACCCGACCTGTCGGCGCTCAGCACAGCTTCGACATCGCGGCGTTACAGCGTTACCTCGAGCCGCACCTTGACGGCTTCGGTGGACCGCTCGCCGTTGAGCAGTTCAAGGGCGGCCAGTCGAATCCGACCTACAAGCTCATGACGCCTTCGCGCAGCTATGTGATGCGCAGCAAGCCCGGCCCGGTCGTCAAGCTGTTGCCCTCGGCGCACGCGGTCGAGCGCGAGTTCACCGTGATGCGCGCGCTGGCCGGCAGCGACGTGCCGGTGGCCCGGATGCACCTTCTGTGCGAAGACGAATCCGTGATCGGCCGGGCCTTCTACATCATGGAGTTTGTGCAAGGCCGCGTGCTGTGGAACCAGGCCTTGCCCGACATGAGCACGGCCGAGCGAGGCGCAATCTACGACGAGATGAACCGCGTGATCGCCGCACTCCACAGGGTCGATGTCGAGGCTTGCGGGCTGCTTGGCTTCGGCAAGCCGGGCAACTATTTCGAGCGCCAGATCGGGCGCTGGACCCGGCAGTACCAGGCCTCGATCACCGAGCCGATCGACGCGATGGCCCGGCTGATCGAGTGGCTGCCGCAGCACATTCCGCAGAGCGCGCTGGATGCGTCGCAAACGAGCATCGTTCATGGCGACTACCGGCTCGACAACCTCATCTTCCACCCGACCGAGCCGCGCATTCTGGCAGTGCTGGACTGGGAGCTCTCCACGCTCGGCCATCCGCTGGCCGACTTCAGCTACCACTGCATGAGCTGGCACATCCCGCCCGGCGCCTTCCGCGGCATCGGCGGTCTGGACCTGGCGGCGCTCGGCATTCCGAGCGAGCGGGAGTATGTGAAGCGTTATTGCGAGCGCACCGGACGGGACGGAGTGGGTCGGAACGCCGACGCGGTGATGGCCGACTGGGGCTTCTACATGGCCTACAACCTGTTCCGCATGGCCGGCATCCTGCAAGGCATCGCGAAGCGGGTCGTCGACGGCACGGCGGCCAGCGAGCAGGCCAGACAGGCCGGCGCCGGCGCCCGGCCGCTGGCCGAAATGGGTTGGGCATTCGCGCAGCGTTCGCGCTGAGTCGGCCGACCTACCGAACCGCCTTCAGGAGACACGATGGACTTCGACTACTCGCCGGGCACCAAGGAATTGCAGGCGCGGCTGGCGGCCTTCATGGACCGCCACATCTACCCGGCCGAGGCGGCTTACTGGGCCGAGATCGAAGTCAACACGAAAGCCGGCAAGCGCTGGACGCCGTTGCGACTGATAGAGGACCTCAAGTCGAAGGCGCAGGCCGAGGGTCTGTGGAACCTGTTCCTGCCCGAGAGCGTCGGCGCGGCGACGCAAAGCGCTGGCGACACGGGCGCGGGCCTGAGCAACCAGGAGTACGCCCCGCTGGCCGAGACGATGGGCCGCGTGCCCTGGGCCAGCGAGGTCTTCAACTGCTCTGCCCCCGACACCGGCAACATGGAAACGCTCGTGCGCTACGGCAGCGCCGAACACAGGAAGCGCTGGCTGGAGCCGCTGCTGCGCGGCGAGATTCGCAGCGCCTTCGCCATGACCGAGCCCGACGTGGCTTCTTCGGACGCGACCAACATTGCTGCACGCATCGAGCGCCAGGGCGATGACTACGTCATCAACGGCCGCAAGTGGTGGATCTCCGGCGCGGGCGATCCGCGCTGCGCGATCTACATCTTCATGGGCAAGACCGATCCCGAGGCGCCGCGCCACAGCCAGCAGTCGATGATCCTGGTGCCGAGCGACACCAAGGGCATCACCGTCGTGCGGCCGCTGTCGGTGTTCGGCTACGACGACGCCCCCCACGGCCACTGCGAGATCACTTTCGAGAATGTGCGCGTGCCGGCCGCCAACATGCTGGTCGGTGAGGGCCGCGGTTTCGAGATTGCGCAGGGGCGCCTGGGCCCCGGCCGTATCCACCATTGCATGCGCCTGATCGGTCTGGCCGAACGCGCGCTCGAACTGATGTGCAAGCGGGCGTCCTCGCGCGTGGCCTTCGGCCGGCCGGTCGCCGATCAGGGGGTGACACGCGAGCGCATCGCCGAGGCGCGCTGCCGCATCGACATGGCGCGCCTGCTCACGCTCAAGGCCGCCTGGATGATGGACGTGGCCGGCAACAAGGCCGCCAAGGCGGAGATCGCGATGATCAAGGTGGTGGCGCCGAGCATGGCCTGCCAAGTGATCGACTGGGCCATTCAGGCGCATGGCGGCGGGGGCGTGTGCGATGACTTTCCGCTCGCGTACTTTTATGCAGGTGCCCGCACGCTGCGTTTCGCGGACGGGCCCGACGAAGTCCATCGCAACGCCATCGCCAAGCTCGAGTTGGGCCGCTACGCCGCAGTTTGATCGCGCGCAGTTCGGAACGGACAACGATGAACCGCGGCCGCGATGCCGCCCCAGAGGCTTACTCGGGAAAGTCCGAGGGCAGATGGCTCTGCCAAGCGGTGGAACTGGTCGTCGGCCAGGCTTGCTGCTGACCGCTCACGGCTTGCGTCGCCGCCAGCGCGCTTTTTGCAGCCGCCTCGTAAAGCGACAGCGCGCCGTCCAGCATTTGAGCCGTCGGCTCCAGCGCTTCGAAGCGCAGGTAGAGCCGGCCGCGCAAGGTCATGAGCACCATCGGCTCGTCATTGGCGAGCCAGCCACGGCTGGCTTCGTCGAGCTTGGCGATCAGCGCCGGGTCGAGCCAGACGTTCAGCGGCCCAGGTGCATTGGCCACCGCGGAAAAACGCGAGCGCAGCGGTTTCATCGCCGCGACCTGCACTTTCGGGAACATGGCCAGCCAGCGCATTTCCTCGGGCATGCCGGAGTCGATCTGCGTCTGCATGTCCTGCGTGAAGAGCGCGTAGGCGGCCTGTTCGAGTTCTTCGGCGAGCGCTCGCGAGGTGATCAGCATCTGCATGCTGGCGGGCAAGCGCAGATCCATGCGCATGCGCAACTCGCGGTCAAGCAGATAAGTGCGCTGCGGCACGCCCCATTCCATGCGCCACGTGTTGCCGTTCAAGGGGCCTTCGACCACGACGCCCTCGTCCTGGCGAACGCGCTTGGCGCTCAGGCCGCGTTGCAGCGCCCAGGCCTGCACGGCCCGTCCGTCGGGTTTCCCGCGGCTGCCGCCGATCCAGCGTTTGATCGAGTCGAGCATGGCTCAGAGCGTTGGAATAGAGTGTCCGCAGCAGGCGGTCCTGACACGCCGTCGAATACTTTTCACAAAGGCTTACGCGATGATCGAAGTGTATTCCTGGGCTACGCCCAACGGCCACAAGGTCCACATCATGCTGGAGGAGTGCGGCCTCCCATACCGCGTAAAGGCGGTGAATATCGGTGCTGGCGATCAGTTCAAGCCGGAGTTTCTGGCGGTCAGTCCCAACAACAAGATTCCGGCGATCGTCGATCCCGAGGGGCCGGACGGCGAGCGCATTGCGCTGTTCGAGTCGGGCGCCATCCTGGTGTACCTTGCCGCCAAGACCGGCCGCTTCATGCCGTCCGATCTGCGCGCCAAGTACGAAGTGCTGCAGTGGCTGATGTTCCAGATGGGCGGCGTGGGGCCGATGCTCGGGCAGACACACCACTTCCGCGTCTATGCGCCTGAGAAGATCGACTACGCGATCGAGCGCTACACCAACGAAGCCAAGCGCCTGTATGGCGTCATGAACAAGCGCCTGGCTAAATCGAAATATATCGCCGGCGCCGAGTACAGCATCGCCGATATCTCCATCTTTCCGTGGCTGCGTTCCTGGAAGAACCAGGGCATCGAGTGGAACGACTATCCGCACCTGAAGGGTTGGTTAGACGAGATTGCCGGTCGGCCTGGCGTGCAACGCGGGGTGGAAGTGCTGGCCCAGGAGCGCAAGCCGCTGGTCGACGACGAAGCTCGCAAGATGCTGTTCGGCGCGGAGCAGTACAAATCTCATTGAAGACAAGCGGGTCGGCACGTGGATTGCCACTGCGCCTGGGCTTCCCCGAGCCCCCTCATGCCTTCTCCTCGACTCACTGCCGTCTTTGCCTTGCTGTGCGCCTGTTGTGCGGCCTGCACACCGTTGCGCCTGGTGCCCACCTCTCTGGCCGGGGAGCCGCAAGGCGCCACCTTCTTTGCCGAGCCGGCGCCCAAGTTACCGATCTGGACCGAACCTCCTGCGCTGTTGCCGAAACAGCCGCCGGCTCTCACAGGTGGCGCCCGCTGCGGTAGTGAGCCGGGCGAACAGGCACGGGCGCAATGCCTGCGGGGCGATGGCATGGACACCGGGTGGGGCGGCTGAGCAAGGCGCTCACCGCCAGCAGCGAACGCCGGCGAGTCGCCGCCTGATCGTTCGAACGTCCGGGCATCGCCGAGGCGCGTTCTGCATCGGAAATTCACGAACATCGATCCACGTCGGGCGTTTGCGGCCGCCGGGCCGGCCATGAGCGTGCCCGGGCGTCGATGACGACGACCGTTCCCGTTGCGCCCGCCAAGGCGAGCCGCCGCGAGTGGATCGGCTTGGCGGTCATCGCCCTGCCCTGCCTGCTCTATTCGATGGACCTGACGGTGCTCAACCTGGCCGTGCCCGCGCTCAGCGCCGCCTTGCAACCGAGCGCGGCCCAGTTGCTGTGGATCGTCGACATCTACGGCTTCATGGTCGCCGGTGCGCTGATCACCATGGGCACCTTGGGCGACCGCATCGGCAGGCGGCGGCTGCTGCTGATCGGCGCGGCGGCGTTCGGTATCGCCTCGGTGCTTGCGGCGTTCTCGACGAGCGCCGAAATGCTGATCGCCACGCGGGCCTTGCTCGGCCTGGCCGGCGCCACGTTGGCGCCGTCGACGCTCTCGCTGATCCGCAACATGTTCCACGACCCCGGCGAGCGCACGCTGGCGATCGGCATCTGGGTGTCGAGCTACTCGGTCGGTGCGGCCATCGGTCCGCTGGTCGGAGGCGTGCTGCTGGAGTACTTCTGGTGGGGCTCGGTGTTCCTGGTCGGGGTGCCTGTGATGGTGCTGCTGTTGATGGTCGGCCCGGTGCTGCTGCCGGAGTTCCGCGATCCGCAGGCCGGTCGCTTGGACTTGAGCAGCGCCGCCCTGTCCCTGGCCGCAGTACTCACCACCATCTACGGCCTCAAGCAGACGGCCGAGCACGGGCCGGGCTGGGCGCCGGGTCTGTGCCTCCTGGCCGGCGCGGGGCTGGGCCTGATGTTCCTGCGTCGGCAGCGGCGGCTCGCCGATCCGCTGATCGACCTGGCCCTGTTCCGCCGGCCGGCGTTCAGCGCGTTGCTCACGACTTACACGCTGGGCTGCTTCACGATGTTCGGCGCCTACCTCTTCATCGCTCAGCACCTGCAGCTGGTGCTCGGGCTCTCGCCCCTTGCCGCCGGGCTGTGGACGGTGCCGTGGGCACTGGCCTTCGTCGTCGGCTCGATGCTCACGCCGCTGCTCGTGCGGTGCTGGCGGCCTGCCGACGTGGTGGCCGCCGGTTTGGCCGTCACGGCGGGTGGTTTTGTGCTGATGGCGCAAGTCAGAGCGGAAGACGGGCCGCAATGGGTCATCGGCGCCTCGGTCATCCTCTCGCTCGGCCTGGCGCCGGTGTTCACTCTCGCCACCGATCTCATCGTCGGCTCGGCACCGCCGGAGCGCGCCGGTGCCGCCGCCGCGATTTCGGAAACCAGCGCGGAGTTCGGCGGGGCACTCGGCATTGCCGTCTTCGGCAGCATTGGCGCAGCCGTGTACCGCACGGTCATGACCGACGGGATGCCGGCGGGTGTGACGCCCGAGGCGATGAACGCCGCGCGCAGCACGCTCGGCGCCGCCTCGGCGGCTGCGGCAGCGCTGCCCGCCGATGTGGGTGCGGCCCTGCTGGCAGCTACACGAGAAGCATTCGTGGACGGCTTGAGACTCACCGCCTGGATCGCGGCGGCAATCATGGGCGCTACGGCCCTGCTGGCCATGACGATACTGAGGCGTTCTTCCCCGGGCGATTCGCGCGCCGGCACAGCATCCGCGCTGCAAGCTGCTGCGACCGAGGCGCCTGCTGCGAGGTTGCGCTGTTCACGTGCCGCGCACCGTGCGTCATGCGCTGCCCATCGATCCGCCTCTCGTCCGACAGCCGAACGACGGAATCGCCACAAGGGGTAAGGCGATACTCGCCGACCTCGATTCGCAAACCCCGATGGCCTGGCACGGACAGCTCGACCTGACCTTCCGCCGCGACGGCGAACGCAGCGTCGCCATGCACCGCCACAGCGGCCCGCTGCGGCTGCTGAAAAGCCTGCACCCCGAAGGGCCGGGCGTTTGCCACGGCGTGCTCGTGCACCCGCCCGGCGGCATCGCCGGTGGCGATGAACTCGTCATCGATCTTGCTGTGGAGGAACAGGCGCACGGGCTCGTCACAACGCCGGGCGCCACGCGCTTTTACCGCAGTGCCGGCGAGTCGGCCTTGCAGAGCGTGAGGGCTCGGATCGAACCGAACGCGCGCCTCGAGTGGCTGCCGCTGGAGACGATCTGCCACGCCGGCGCGCTGGCCGAGAACCGCATGCGCTTCGAGCTGGCGCCGGGCGCCGAGATGATCGGCTGGGATCTGCTCGCGCTCGGCCTGACGGCCAGCGACGCGCCCTTCGATCGCGGCCACATCACGCAGCACATCGAGCTGCCCGGCGTGTGGCTGGAGCGCGGCACGGTGGATGGCGCGGCCCCGCAGTTGCTCGACTCGCCGCTCGGCTGGGCCGGACATCCCGTGATGGCGACGATGTGGTTTGCCGGCGGCGCCCCGATCGGCGGCAAACGGACCGAGTCGCTGCTCGACGCGACGCGCGCCGTTTGCGCCGGCAACGCGCTGGCCGCGACCAGCGGCTGCACCGCGCCGCACGAGCGAGTGATCGTGCTGCGGGTGCTGGCGCCGAACGTCGAGACGGCGTGGACGCTGCTCACCGCGGTGCGGGAGCAATGGCGCGAACAAGCCTGGGGACTTGCCGCCTGTTCGCCCCGTGTGTGGCGGACCTGAGGGCCGGTGTGCGCATGACACACTGTGCTGGCTTCGACACAAGCTCCGCGCCGACGCGCCGCACCGGCGCTGACATCCCGCCGCAGGCACGTCATTGAGCCGCGGGAACGGGGCTTGCATTCAAGGCACCGAACCTGCGCCCGCCATGCCCCCTGCCTTGCCTGCTCACACCCGCCCGAACCGCTGCATCCGCGTCAGTGCGCCCGGCCGCCTGCATCTCGGTTTCCTCGACCCGTCCGCCTCGCTCGGCCGGCGCTTCGGCAGCCTGGGCCTGGTGATCGACGGCTTCGAGACCGTGGTCGAACTGAAGCGCACCGATGAGCCGCGCATGAGTGCCGATGGGGCCGCCGCGCAGGCCGAGTTGGGGCGCGCCCGCGAACACCTCGCCGACCTGCAGCGCGCCACCGGCTCACGAACGCCGGTCCACCTGCATCTCGCTCAGGTGCTGCCCGCCCATGCGGGCTTCGGCTCGGGCACGCAGTTGGCGCTGGCCATCGGCCGGGCCTTCGCCGCCTTGCACGGCCTGTCGCTCGCTACCGCCGAAATCGCCCGCCTGCTCGGCCGCGGTCTGCGCTCGGGCGTGGGCATCGCGGGCTTCGACCACGGCGGACTGCTGCTCGACGGCGGCCCCGGAGAAGACGGCACGCCCGCGCCGCTGCTGGCGCGCTTCGACCTGCCCGCAGACTGGCGCGTGCTGCTGCTGCTCGACCCCGCCCGGCGCGGCCTGAGCGGCACCGACGAGAAGGCCGCGCTGTCGGCGCTGCCGCCGTTCGCGCGCGAGGACGCTGCCGCGGTTTGCCATGAAGTACTGATGCGCGTGCTGCCGGGCGCGGCCACGGCCGACTTCGCCAGCTTCGCGGCAGGCGTGAGCCGCGTGCAGCAACTCGTCGGCAGCCACTTCGCGCCGGCGCAGGGCGGCAGCGGCTATGCCAGCCCGGCGGTCTCCAGAGCGTGTGAATGGATCGCCGGCCACGGCACGGCGGCCACTGGTCAGAGCTCCTGGGGACCGACCGGCTTCGCCATCCTGCCTTGCGGCATCGAGGCGCAAGCCTTGCTCGATGCGGCGCGCGCAGCCGGGGTGGTCGACGCCGCCCTGCACACGCCCATCGTCGCCGCCCGCAACCAGGGCGCGGTCGTCGATGCCGGCGCGCCGCCGCCATAGCAGCACAAGACAACGCATCTGCCACCGCCGCCTGCGCTACACACACCTTTTCAGCGACATCCACCGAGACGATTGCCATGGACCGCCCCTATATCCTTCACATGTTCACGCCGGGCAAGCAGATGAGCCCGTTCGACATCAACATGGCAGCCGATGCCGGCTACCAGATGCT
>NZ_JACDCU010000093.1 GCF_013817365.1 Methylibium sp.
CCGACAGCGGGCAGATCATGGTCGAGGGCATCGATATCGCCGCGCTCGGCCAGCGTGCGCTGCGGCCGGTGAGAAAGCGAATGCAGATGGTCTTCCAGGATCCCTTCGGATCGCTCAACCCGCGCCGCACGGTCGGGCGGTTGATCGCGGAGGGCCCGATCGTGCACGGCGTGGCGCCGGCCACCGCCCGGGCGCGCGCGCTCGAACTGCTGGAGCTGGTCGGGCTGGAGCGGCGGGCGGCCGACCGCTTCCCGCACGAATTTTCCGGCGGGCAGCGCCAGCGCATCGGCCTGGCGCGCGCCCTCGCGCTCGAACCCGACATCCTCGTCGCCGACGAGCCGGTGTCCGCGCTGGATGTCTCCGTGCAGGCGCAGGTGCTTCGCCTGCTGGCCGACATCCGCAGCCGGCTCGGGCTCACGGTGCTCTTCATCACCCATGACCTGCGCGTCGCGAGCCAGGTCTGCGACAGCATCGTCGTCATGCACAAGGGTCGCGTGGTCGAGTACGGGCCGGTCGCCGACGTGTACGCCAACCCCAGCCACGACTACACACGGTCGCTGATGGCCGCGGTGCCGGGGCGCAAGTGGAGCCAGGGCAACGAGGCAACTGCCGTGATCGAAAGGACCGCATGAACCTGTCGCCCTCTCCTGCCGCACCGGGACTGGAGGCCTTGGGCCGAGCGCTGCGCGAGCGCCGTGTCAGCGCCGTGGAAGTGGTACGGGACTGCCTCGCCCGCATCGCGGCGCTGGAGCCACGGCTGCAGGCTTTCATGCACCTCGACGCCGAGCGCGCGATGGCCCACGCGCGGGCGATCGATCTGCTGCGCGCCTCCGGCGTCGATCTCGGACCGCTGATGGGCGTGCCGGTGGCCGTGAAGGATCTCTACACCGTGGACGGGATGCCGACCACGGCAGGCAGCCGCATCGACATCCAGGATCTCGTGCCGCCCCAAGGCAGCTTCGTGCGCGCGCTATTGCGCGCCGGCTGCGTATTGCTGGGCAAGACACGAACCACCGAGTTCGCGCTCGGCGGCTTCAACTTCGATCAGCCCCCGCCCTGGAACCCTTGCGACTTGCAGCAACCGCGCATGACCGGCGGATCGAGCCACGGCTCGGCAGTCGCCATGGCGGCCGGCCTCGCAGGCTTTACCGTCGGCGGCGACACCGGTGGCTCGGTGCGATGGCCGGCGGCGCTGTGCGGTGTCGTGGGCTACAAGGCCAGCAGCACGCACTGGGGCGGCGACGGCGTGTTCCCGTTGTCACCCGAACTGGACAGCGTCGGTTTCTTTACGCGCAGCGTGCACGATGCGGCGCTCGTGGACGCCGCGCTGGCAGATCGCCCCCTGCGCCAGCCGCCCGCCATCGATGCACTGACGCTCGCGGTACCAGCGCAGCACTTCATGGAGAACCTGGACGGCCCGGTCGCACAGTGCTTCGATGCGGCGCTCGAGCGCCTGCGCCGGGCCGGTGCGCGAATCGTGGACATCGAGGTGCCCGAGGCAAGCGAGATCGACGAGGTGTTCCGCAGCCTGGTCCCCGCCGACCTGCTGGCCTTCCTGGGCCGTGCTCGCATGGAGGCCCAGCTCGACAGGCTCGATCCGGTGGCGGCAGAGCGACTGCAGGTCGCCTTCGGTGTGCGCGCAGACGACTACGTGAAGATGCTTGCCCGGCGCCGGGCCTTGGAGCGGATCGTCACCGAGCGCTCCCGCGGCATCGACGCCTGGGTCACGCCCACCGTCCCGATGCTTCCCCATCCGACCGCGAACTACCCCACGGTGGCCGACGTCGCGGCCTGGAACCGCTTGGCGACGCAGAACACACGCCCCGGCAACCTCTTCGGTCAGTGCGGCATCTCGCTGCCCATCCACCATCTCGGGTCTGCGCTGCCGGTCGGGCTGCAGCTTTGCGCCAGCGCAGGGCAGGACGAGGCGCTGCTGGACCTCGCGCGCACCGTGGAGAACGTGCTGGGCTGCCCCGATCCGCCGGTGCTCGACACACTGGCACCCTAGAGGACGCACGAAGTGCCATGTCTTCTCACACCACTGTCTACGTCGCACGCAAGATCCTCACGATGAATCCCCGGCAGCCCACGGCCACGCACATTGCGGTGCGGGACGGGCGCGTGCTGGCGGTCGGCGACGACCTGGAGCGCATGCGCGGCTGGGGTCGCTTCGACGTGGACGAGCGGTTCAAGGAACATGTGCTCATGCCCGGGCTGGTGGAAGGCCACTGCCATCTGAAGGAAGGCGGCATGTGGGTCTGGCCCTACCTCGGGTGGTTCGACCGCCGCGGGCCCGACGGCCGGCACTGGCCGGGCGTCCAGTCGATGGACATGGCGGTCGCCCGCCTGCGCGAGATCGACGCCGCGATGGAGAGCCAAGCCAGGCCGGCACAGGAGCCCCTCATCGCCTGGGGCTTCGACCCCATCTACTTCGGCGCGGAACGCATGACGGTCGAGCACCTGGACCGCGTGAGTTCGGCCCGGCCGGTCGTCGTCGCCCACTCGAACGGGCACCTGATGAGCGTGAACAGCGCCATGCTCCGTCTCGCCGGCATCACATCGGAAAACGACACTGAAGGGGTGATGCGGTTCGCGTCGGGGCCGCGCGCAGGCGAGCCCAACGGCGAACTGCAGGAGCCGGCAGCCATGTTCCTGGTGCAGCGCAAGATCGGCACGGTGGGCTTGCTGGGGCCGGTCGATGAAGCCGGCATGCGCAACTTCGCTGCCATGGCATGCATGCAAGGCGTGACCACCGCCACCGACATGGTCAATCAGCTCACGCCCTCCGGCTGCGAGCTGTTGGAGCGCGTCTGTGCCGACCCCCAATTCGGCGTGCGCATCCTGCCCGCCTTTCAGGCCTTCCATGGCACGCACGGCGCTGCCGAGGGCGCCGCGCACGTGAAGTCGCTCGTGAGCCGCAACAGCGACCGCCTGCGGTACGGGCTGGTGAAGATGATGATCGACGGCTCCATCCAGGGCTTCTCGGCCCGGCTGCGCTGGCCCGGCTACTTCAACGGTGCGCCCAACGGCATCTGGGTGACGGCCCCCGCGCAATACGAAGCCCACTTCGAGACCTACCACCGGGCCGGCCTGCACATCCACACGCACACAAACGGCGACGAGGCCAGCCTGGCGGCCATCGACGCCATCGAACGGGTCCTGGCCCGGGCGCCGCGCCCCGACCACCGGCACACGATCCAGCACGGGCAGATGCTCGACGCGCCCATGTGCCGCCGGATGGCCTGCCTGGGCCTTGCCGCCAACCTGTTCGCGAACCACGTGTGGTACTGGGGCGACCAGCATGCCGAGGTGACGATGGGCCCGGACCGCGCCGAGCGCATCAACCCCTGCCGTACCGTGCTCGAGTCCGGCGTGCCGCTCGCAATCCACTCCGACGCACCGGTGACGCCCCTCGGACCCTTGTTCACCGCCTGGTGTGCCGTCAACCGCCTCACCCCCTCGGGCCGCGTGCTCGGCGCGGCCGAGCGCATCACGGTGCCCGAAGCGCTGCGTGCGATCACGCTCGGCGCTGCCTACACGCTCCGGCTCGACCACGAGGTCGGAAGCCTGGAATGCGGCAAGCGGGCCGACTTCTGCGTTCTGGAAGACGACCCGCTGGCCGTCGATGCGGCGGCATTCAAGGACGTCGCGGTGTGGGGCACGGTCCTGTCGGGCCGCGTCTTTCCCGCCCGGCGGCACTAGGGCCTACGGACGCTACGGGAAGGCTCGCGTGACCGAGAAAACGGGCCCTGCACCTGCGTCGAGCCAGCGACTGCCGCTGCTGGTTGTCGGCGGCTTCCTGGGCGCAGGGAAAACCACCCTGATCAACCACTGGCTGTCGAGCTCCGGCGAGCCCGCGCTGCGACTCGCCGTGCTCGTGAACGACTTCGGGGCGATCAACATCGACGCTGCCTCCATCGCATCACGGGGCGGCGACGTCATTGCGCTGACGAACGGCTGCGTGTGCTGCTCCATCGGGGACGACCTGGCGGGCGCCTTGATCCGCGTGCTCGACGCGGATGTTCCCGTCGATGCGATCGTCGTCGAAGCCAGCGGGGTGTCCGACCCGTGGCGCATTGCGCAGATTGCGCTTGCCGAGCCGCAGCTCGCCCTGGCCGGCGTCGTCGTGCTGGTCGATGCCAGCGCGGCAGCGCAGCAATCGAGCGATCCGCTGCTCGCCGACACCCTGCTGCGGCAGTTGAAGTCGGCCGATCTGGTGGTGCTCAACAAGACGGATCTTGCCGACGACGACTCGGCCACCCGGATGGCACGCGACTGGGTGCAGGCGCACGCGCCATCCACACCGTGCATCGCGCCTGCGGCGTTGATGGTTTCGCTCGCCGAACTTCTCGAGGACCGCACGGGAGTGCCGAGGCGAACGACCTCCGGTGCCGGGAGCGCTCCAGCCGAGCCGACCCACATGCATGCAACCGAGTTCGAGAGCTGGTCCACCCGGCCGCAGCACGCGTTCGACATGGAGGCCCTGCGCAAGCGACTCGCCGGAATGCCGGCCGGCGTGCTGAGGCTCAAGGGCTTTGTCCGCAGCGACAAGGGCGTGCGGTGGGAGTTGCAGTTCGCAGGCCGTCACCTTTCGCTGCGCAAAGCGCCGTCCTCGGACGAGGACGAGCTCGGAGTCGTGGCGATCGGTCTGCGCGGGCAGCTTCCCCGCGCCGACCTCGAAGCGCTGTTCTTGTTTATCGACGCTTAGGTGTGGTGACAAAAGGCACACACTGTTCTAGCATGTCGGTGTGAAGCCGTTTCGATGGAATCCGCAGAAGAACGAGACGCTCAAAGCGGATCGCGGCGTTTCCTTCGAGAGCGTCGTGGTCGCGGTCGAGTCAGGGGGCTTGTTGGACATCCTGGCTCATCCGAATCAGGCGAAATACCCGCGACAGCGGGTGCTCGTGGTGGTTTGCGACAGCTACGTGCACCTGGTGCCGTTTGTCGAGGAGGACGACCACTTCTTCCTCAAGACCGTCATCCCGAGTCGCAAAGCAACTCGGGACTACCTGAAGCAAGGGTGAATCGAATGCACAAGTTGGACCCCTACGAATCGGAAGTTCTCGGTGCTTTCGATGAAGGCAAACTGAAATCGGTCGCGACGAAGAGCGACTTTGCCAAGTTCAAGGCCGCCGCCCGCGCCACCGCCATCAAGGATCGGCGCGTGAACATCCGCCTGTCGTCTGGCGACCTGAGCGACATTCAGGTCCGAGCGTTGGAGGAAGGTGTGCCCTACCAGACCTTGATCGCCAGCGTCCTGCACAAGTACGTGACCGGGCGTCTTGCCGAAGCGCCACCCGTCGAGGCCAAGTCAACTGCGCGTCGAGCGGCCAAGCCGCGCAGTGTGCGGTCGAGCTGAGGCGTCAGCCAGGCCGCTTCGGAGCCGATCGAAGCAGCGCATCGAAAGCAAGCCAAGCCAATCTTGACGATTCGAGTTGCCGGCAACCCTCGAATCCTGAGTTGATGCCATTGCCGAGCAAGGCGGCGTGACAGCAAGCCGATCTACTGTCTATCACGACATCGCCACAACGGGTGTATGTCAACGTCGCCAGAAGCGGTCACTGTCCGGCGCTATCGACCCAGAGGCGTCCGACTAACTGAAGCAGAGCGGTCGCTGCATTCGCACTGACTCGGGCATCGGGGCGGCTCTGCGTCAGTTGCGCCATCCACAAAGTGGATGATTTACTGCATGTCGATAGCTGGTCAGGCGGCGAAGCGGCCGCCAAGCGTTGGAAGTTGCGTCGACCGCTTGCCTCCTACACTGTCGCCCAGTTCACGTTAGTAGGGGTCGCGCAAACCATTGCGGTGGGCGACGGCGCGAACGACCTGCCGATGCTGGGCGAGGCGGGCCTGAGCGTGGCCTACCACGCCAAGCCGGCAGTGCGGGACCGAGCAATGGTGTGCATCGACGCGGGCGGGCTTGACCGGTTGATCGAGGTCATGGACTGATCGTTCGCTTCTGGCGATTACAGCACTTTGTTTGCGCCCTGCAATCAGAAACGACACCTCCTGTCGTACCGCCTCTCGAAACTGCCTCTGTTTGCAATCGACACAGGGAGGTGGGTATGTTTTGGGGATTTCTTCTGGCGATCGGCCTCGCGGCTGCATTGACCAAGCTCGGCGCAGCGTCGGTTTGGGTCACTGTTCTATCCGCTGCCGTACATTTGCTCGGCGTGCTGGTCCTGCTGGCTTGCACCGGTGCGGCTCTGGCCTGGTGGCGACGCTCAAGACGCAAGTGAGGGGGTTGGACGCGCCGGGTACTTATTAGCGAGAGCCCGATGCCTCCGGTCATGAATCAACATCGATTGGATAGGGGGTCTCATGGTCGCAGTAGCGGGAACATTGGTTGGCGCTCCGGCTTTCGTCGCCGGAGCCGGCGGCTTGAGCGTCATGACTCAGGCGATCGGGGGGCTGTATCAGATCGTCGGTGGGATCAACGATTTCATCGACGACCACATCGAGACACTGAAAAAGTCACCAAACCCGACTATTTCCGGCACGGGTCGAGTGCTGGAAGGGGCCAAGTACGGATTTGGGATCGGGTACGTCATTCCAGTCGCAGTGATCGCCATCGGGCAGGTCCTGCTCGGGAACACTTTGGCAGCGATAGGAACGATTGTCACGACAGCGACTTTGACCAATCCCATTGCCATGACCTGCGCCGCCATCGGCGCCATCTACTACGGATGGCAGGCCCTTGACGACAAGGAGCGGGCGGCGATCCTTGAGCGCCTTGCCAAGGGCCTGGATCTAGGGGTCGAGTTGATCCGCTCACTTGTCGACTTCGTGATCCGGACGACCAAGAGTTTCCTGAGTTCCGAGCAATTGACGGAGTTCAAGGGCTACATCAAGGAACAGGCAGCAAAGTTTGGTCGATCGCTTTATGACGTCACCGGCAAGGTCGGCGATCTTGTCAAAGGCTCAGCGGAGAAAGTCGGAAAAGTGGCCGGAGAAGCGCTGAAGTCCACGACAGTCTTGATGAAGGGCGGCGCGGACGTCGTACGGGAGGCGGGCACGGCCGCAGGTTCAGCGACCACCGACGCTGTCAAGCGCACCGGCAAAGCTGTGTCGAAAGCCGTCGAGGTGACGGTTTCCACGACAAGGCAGGCATTGCGCCGTGGATCAGAAAAGGCGCCGACCGAGGAAAAACCGGCTCTGCTGTCCGATCAGCAGAAATCTGAATGAGGGAGAAGGGCCACGACACCCTGGTTCGTCGCCTGGCCCTGATGCTGTTGAAGCTGGATCAAGGCGACAGCCTTGACCCGCACAAACTGGCGGGCGAGTTCGGGGTCAACCTGCGCACCATCCAGCGCGATCTGAATGAACGATTCGCCTACCTGCCCTTGAACAAGGTAGAAGGTCGATACCGACTTGACTCCGCGTTTCTCGGTAAGTTCGACAACAAGGATATCGAACGCTTCGCCAGTCTTGCCGGCATTCGCGGCCTATTTCCTTCGCTCTCCGACGATTTCCTACGCGATATCTTCGACACGCGGATGCAGGCCGCCCTGTTGGTGAAAGGCCACCACTATGAAGACCTGGCAGGAAAGGAGACGGTATTTAAGAATCTCGAGCACGCGATCCTTGAGCGCAGGAAGGTGTCTTTTCGCTACACCCGCAGAATTGAACAAAAGTCTTACGAAAACATAGAACCCTACAAGCTTTTGAACCATAAGGGCATCTGGTACTTGGCGGGAAAGGACGGCACGAAACTCAAGACCTTCTCGTTTGCCCGAATCGAGTCGTTGATAGACACGGGCATCACCTTCAACCCCGACCCTGCAATCGAAAGTACGATTGTCGAGGAGGAAGGCATATGGTTCGGCGACGAAAGCATCGAGTTCGTGCTTGAGGTTGACCGAGAGGTGGCCAGCTATTTCAAGCGACGCAGCGTCATCGCCAATCAGGTGATCGTGAAGGAACTTCAGGATGGGGGACTGATTGTCTCTGCGAGGGTCGGCCACCCGAACCAAGTCGTGCCTCACGTCCGATACTGGATACCGCACGTCCGCATCATCAGTCCACACGACATGCAAAGACGTTTCTATCAAGAGCTGACTGCATATATCGAATCGAGGAGCACGGGTGAGATGAGCAACGAGAGGAGAACTGAATGGCGTTGACAAAGAGGCACTTGATCTTTGCGATGGCGTTGCTATTGGCTGTCGGAACGTGGTTCCCGCGGTCCCAAGCCATGGCACTCGAGCAAAGCGAGAAGGGACTCACGCGCGCGCTCGCCAGCTATGCACTGGCCCGCGGGCTGAATGCGACCATCTCGCTGGCGCAGGGCACGGAAGTGGCCGTCCAGCCAGCCGGCGTCGGTGCCATCATCGCGGTCGGGCAGTTCCTCGACCCGATCAACGATCTCGTGGAGCAGTTTTCTTCGCTGCTTCTGCTGGCGTCCGTCGCCTTCGGCCTGCAGATTCTCCTGATCGAGTTCGGTGCCCACTCGCTGCTCTCGGTGATGCTCACCGTCGCCGCCGTTTCCTACGGCGGGATGACGCTGTGGCGAGACGGCTCCCCCGGATGGTTACGGCGGCTCCTGTTGGTTCTGGTGATCGCCCGATTCGCCGTGCCGTTGCACGCCCTGGGAAGCGAGGTTCTCTACCAGAGCTTCTTGCAGGATAGGTATGTTGCGGCGCAGACCAGTTTGCAGAAGGAGTCTGAAAGCATCTCGCGTTCGACGAGCAACGAACTCAGCGGGGACGCTGTCGTCGCAGAGCCTCCGCCGGCTGAGGAGCGCAAGGGCTGGCGCAAGGTGCTTCCGAACGACTGGAAATTTCCTGACTTTCCAGAGTTTCCTGATGTACGGAAGATTCCCAAAGACATTTCGCAGGCTGCCGAGGAAAGCGTACGAAGCATCATTGACGTGATGGTTTTGTTCACCCTGCAAACGGTCATCTTTCCGCTGATTTTTCTCTGGCTACTCGTTGTTACGAGCAAGAGTGTCCTTGCCCCCGCAGGAGACCACCGTCCGCGAACGACAAGCGCATCTTGAACAGGGATCGTTCGAAACTGCCATTACCTTGAAGGTTTGTTCCATGAACCACTACGAGGTCCTCGGCCTATCCGCATCTGCCGACGCAGTCGTCATCAAAGCTGCCTACCGAGCGCTCTCCCAGTGCTGCCACCCGGACAAGTGCAGACCCAGCGAGCGCGATGCCGCTCATCAACGGATGACAGATTTGAACGCGGCCTATCGGGTTCTTGGTGAGACCTTCTCAAGGCGGCAGTACGACGAAGGACTGGCCAAGGGCCCGCGCGACAGAAGGTCAACTTTTAGTACGGTCGGCGAACCTGGTGCACCAGCAACAAGCGGCGGCAGTCGGCTCCCTTTGAGGCTTGCAATCCTGTTCATCTCCGTCCTGCTCGCCTTTGCATTGGGCGTCGACAAGAAGCCTTGGTGGCAGTGGTCGTGGGAGCTGGTTTCAGGCGGCTTCGACCAGCCGTCGCACTACGTGGTCGATTGGCCGGTCTTCGTGATCACGCTCGGCATCGGTCTGTGGCTGGCGTCGCTTGCGCGGCGGCGGTCTTAACTGACTGCGTTCGTTCTGCCGCTCCCGCCACTCCTCGAACAACAAGCCATCGTCGAAGCCGTCGAAGACCAGCTTTCCATCGTTGACCATGTGGAAGCGACAAAGCGCCGCCGCAAAAGCCACTGAGTTATGCTGAATTTATGAGCCAGATACCCGTGAGTTACAAGGACTTGCCCATCCCCGAGCGCATCGCGCTGGTCGAGGACATCTGGGACAGCATCGCCGAAGAAACGGCGGGCGGGTTGCCGCTTTCTCCCGAGCAGCGCGACGAGCTGCACAGACGGCTGGCCGAGCATCGGGCCGACCCTGCCAGCGGCATTCCCTGGGAGCAGGTGCGCGCCGAGCTGTACAAGCGACAAGCCTGACGCCGGCAATGCGGCTGATCTTCCGCCCGCAGGCGCGGGGCGAAGTCCTGCAAGCGCAGGCCTGGTATGAGGAGCGTTCGCCCGGTCTGGGCCTGGAGTTCGCTCGGGCGGTGGACGTTGCCATAGCGCAGGTACTTCGGATGCCGCTCGCGTTCCCGCGCATCGAGGCCGAATTCCGGCACGTCGTCATGCGCCGGTTTCCCTATTCCCTCATCTACCACCCCTCGGGCCCCGAACTTGTCGTCGTCTCCTGTTTTCATCACCGTCGCCAGCCCGGCGCCTGGGCGCGGAACCTTTCCGACTGAGCGCTGAATGGACGCGCTTACAAATTGCAAGCGCGCCTGGAGCTATGCCGGCGTGCTGAAGGACGCCAGCCTGTCCTGCTTCGAGTAGGTGGAGCAGTTGCCCCTGCTGCTTTTACTCAAGATGGCCGACCAGCTCACTCAGGCGCCGCACGCCAAGCCCGTGATCGTGCCGCACAAGTTCGGCTGGCGCGCCCTGCTGCCGCTCGACGGCGCGGCGCCGGAAGAAAAGTACCGCGCCGGTTTTGAGGCGCTGGGCAAGAAGCGCGGCATGTTGGGCGTAATCTTCCAGGGAAATTGGAAGCGGCGTTCGAGCAATTCACGCACATTGCGGCGCGGCTCGAGGTCAAGGCGTGAAGTTACGCCGTGAAGGCGCTCGCGAATCAGGTCGCCGGTGAACCAACAAGCACAGGTCGATCAGCGCGGCGCCACCGCCGGCTTCAGCTCGCTGCCCGAGGCGCTGATCACCATCGCGCCGCCCTGCATCTCCACCGCGTCGATGCGCGATGGCACCGCATACGCCGACGTGTCCAAGATCGGATTGATCGTGCCTTCGAGCACCGCGCGCGTCAGCTCGGT
>NZ_JACDCU010000447.1 GCF_013817365.1 Methylibium sp.
CCATAGGCCCCGGCACGACGCTGCGGCATATCCACCACCCGCAAGGAGACAGAGCCCATGAGATCCGAACGCAGAAAAGTCCTCACCTACCTGGGTGCAGGAGCAGCGTCGCTGGCCTTCCCGTATGCCCGCGCGCAGGACTGGCCGAGCAAGCCGGTCAAGCTCGTCATCGGCTACAGCACGGGCGGCGCCACGGATGCGACCGCCCGCCTCGTCGGCCGGGGGCTCGAGGCGAGCCTGGGTCAGCCCATCGTGTATGAATACAAGCCGGGCGCCGGCGCTTCGCTCGGGGCAGAGTACGTGGCGCGTGCCGAGCCCGACGGCTACACGATCGGGCTCACCGACACCGGCCCGATGAGCATCATGCCGAACCTGCGCAAGCTGAGCTACGACCCGGTCAAGGACTTCACGCCGCTGTCGTACGTGTGCGAGACCGGCCTGGTGGTGCTCGTTCACCCCAGCGTTCCCGCAAAGAGCCTCGACGAACTCATCGCGCTGCTGAAGGCCTCGCCCGACAAGTACAACTACGCCAGCTCGGGCGTGGGTTCAGTGCATCACCTGGCTGGCGAGCTCTTCAAGATCAAGGCCGGCGTGAAAGCGATGCACGTGCCCTATCGTGGCGCGGGCCCGGCGCTCACCGACCTGATCGCCGGTCAGGTTCCGATCATGTTCGCCACCATCGGCCCGGCCCTGCCGATGATCGCCAGCGGCAAGGCGCGCGCCCTGGGCGTCACGTCGGCCCAGCGCTCGAGCGCGCTGCCGGACGTGCCCACGCTGGCCGAGCAGGGCCTGTCCGGCTACGACGCCTCGCTCAAGTTCTCGCTCGTCGCACCCGCCGGGCTGCCCGCACCGATTGCCGCTCGCCTGCAATCCGACCTCAAGAAGATCGTCTCCGACCCCGATCTCGTGAAGGCCCTCCAGAAGCTGGGCAACGACGACATCGGGCCGCGCACGCCGAGGGAAGTCACCGAGATCACGCGCGACGACCTGAAGAAGTGGGGCTCGGTCATTCGGGAAGCCGGGATCACGCTGGACAGTTGAGCGATCCGGACCAATGACTCCGATTCAGCACGGTCCCCAACGGTGCTGGGACACCCTCGCACAGGACCGCAGCGCGCGTCTTGCGCGGGCTGGTGAACTCGTCGCCGGCAAGGTCGTTGGCGCTGCTGATGCCGTCGCCCTGCTCGAAGCGGTGCTGCAGCCGCACGACCGGGTGTGCATCGAGGGCAACAACCAGAAGCACGCCGATTTCCTTTCGGCCTGCCTCGCGAAGGTCGATCCGGCGCGGGTGCACGGCCTGCACATCGTGCAGTCCAACCTCGCGCTGGCGTCGCACCTCGATGTGTTCGAGCGCGGCATCGCGGCCAAGCTCGACTTCTGCTATTCCGGCGAGCAGGGCGTGCGCATGGGCCGGCTCATCAAGGAAGGCCGCATCCAGGTCGGCGCCATCCACACCTACCTGGAGCTTTACAGCCGCTACTTCGTGGACCTGACGCCCCGCGTGGCCTTCGTCGCCGCGCAGAGCGCCGATGCACAGGGCAACCTGTACACCGGCCCGAACACGGAGGACACGCCCGCAGTCGTCGAGGGCACCGCCTTCAAGAGCGGCATCGTGATCGCGCAGGTCAACGAGATCGTCGAGCGCGTGCCGCGCGTCGATGTGCCGGCCGATTGGGTGTCCTTCGTCGTCAAGTCGCCCAAGCCCCACTACATCGAGCCGATCTTCACGCGCGATCCGGCGCAGATCAGCGAGATCCAGGTGCTGATGGCGATGATGGTCATCAAGGGCCTGTATGCGCCCTACCAGGTCAAGCGGCTCAACCACGGCATCGGCTTCGACACGGCGGCCATCGAGCTGATCCTGCCGACCTACGCCGAGTCGCTGGGCCTGAGGGACCAGATCTGCGAATACATGAGCGTCAACCCCTGCCCGACGCTCATTCCCGCCATCGAAGCGGGCTTCGTCAAGGGCATTCACTGCGCCGGCTCCGAGCTCGGCATGGAGCGCTACATCGAGCAGCGCTCCGACATCTTCTTCACCGGCCCCGACGGCTCGATGCGCTCGAACCGCGCGTTCTGCCAACTGGCGGGCCACTACACCGACCTGTTCATCGGCTCGACCCTGCAGATCGACCTGGAAGGCAACTCGTCGACCGCCACGCTCAACCGCATCGCCGGCTTCGGCGGCGCGCCCAACTTCGGCTGCGAGTCGCGCGGACGCCGCCATTCGAGTCCACCGTGGCTCAAGACCGGTGCGGAAAGCGCCGGCAGCCCGTCGAGCATGCCGCGCGGGCGCAAGCTCGTCGTGCAGTTGGTCGAGACCTTCCGCGACAAGATGCAGCCCACCTTCGTAGAGCGGCTCGATGCCTGGCAGTTGAAGGAGGACTTCGGCCTCGACCTGCCCCCGGTGATGGTCTACGGCGACGACCTCACCCACATCGTGACCGAGGAAGGCATCGCCCACCTGCACCGCTGCGCCACGCTGCGCGAGCGCGAGCAGGCGATTCGCGGCGTGGCCGGCTACACATCGGTCGGCCTGGCGCGCGACCGCCGCGAGGTGGAGAACCTGCGCGACAAGGGCATCGTCCAGCGGCCCGAAGACCTGGGCATCGATGCGCGCCTGGCCACGCGCGACCTGCTCGCCGCCAAGTCGATCAAGGAGTTGGTGCGCTGGTCGGGCGGCCTCTACGATCCGCCGAAGCGGTTTCGCAACTGGTGAGCACGATGGAACACCTGGAATACGAGTTCGGACCCTTCACGCCTGCCGCCGGTGCGGCCGACACGCTGGTCGGCGTGGTCGGCTCGGGGAACATGGAAGTACTGTTCGAGCCGCGTGCGCTGGGCGGAATGATCCGCTTCGTGATCGACACGTCGATCTCGGGCTTCGATCCGACATGGCGCGCGGTGCTGGAGGCCTTTGCCGAGGGGCACCGGGTCGGCGATCTACTCGTGACGATCAACGATGCGGGGGCGACGCCGTCGGTGGTGGCACTGCGCTTGGCGCAGGCTGCCGAAGAACTCGGGGTCTGACATGGATGGGCAGCGCGGAATGCTGAGATTCGGCCATTTTCGAGTGTCGGGTCCGCGTTGCGATGCGAGCTGTGTGTGTGTTCGGTGGGAGCAAAGCCGTGGGCGGGTGTGCGGCGGCGCGCCGGTGCGGCGGTCGGCCCTTTGGGCCGACTGCGCTGCGCTGCTCGGGCTCGTGGCCGCGTCGCGGAACTCGCTTCGTTCGCTGCGCTCACAC
>NZ_JACDCU010000448.1 GCF_013817365.1 Methylibium sp.
CGCGGTGGGCACCGGCGCGGGCGGCTTTGCGGCGCCATTGCTGTTCGGCATGCTGATAGAGACCGGCAGCCGCGGCGCCGTGGCCGTGGGCTACGCGATCGGCGCCGTGCTGGTGATTGCGGCCGGGATGCTCGCGCTGCGCTACGCCGTCGATGCGGAGCGCAAGCCCTTGGAGGAGGTGGCGCCGCCGCTCGGCGCAGATGAGCACGACGGCCGTCGGCCGCGCTGACCGGCGGGATCGCCGGCCCCCGGCACGCCGTGACCGGGCGCCTGTGCGAACCGGCGACGGGCCCTTTTCACCCCGAGCCTATGACCGAACCTTCTCGATCATGTGGTTGATGACGTGGCTGTGCTCGTGCTGCGGGCTGAACATGATGATCTCGGCATCCGCCTCGACCTTCACGTTGTGACCGGGCGGCCAATAGAACAGATCGTTGGCATTGACCGTCTCCTGCACCCCGTTCGAGTCGGTCGTGGTGATGCGCCCCCGCAGCACGTAACCCCAATGAGGGGAGTGGCACACAGTGCCGGCCAGGCCCTCGAAAAGCGGCCGCGTATCGACCCCCTCCGAGAGCGTGAAGTACTCGCCGCTGATCTTGCCGTAGCCGGTGGCGTCGCCGAAATCCAGTTGCTGGCGAATCACCGCGCCGGGGATTTCCATCTTCACGTCCACCGCGTCTTTGTGGATGTGCATGTCGTTCTCCTTGTCGTCGAGGAATGTTGAGGGGATGGAAGTCGATTGCCGCATCCTTTCAAGCAATGGACGTTCAACGCTTGGTAACGACGACCTCGATGTACTCGCTGGGCGCCACCATCGTGTCGTCGTCGGCTACGTTGAAGCGGCCGATCAGCGTGAGCAGGTCATCGGCGAGCGCCTGCTGCGCGGCGGTGCCTTCGAGCGCGGCAAAGGCCTTGAGTACCGGGCCGTAGTAGCCGCGGAACACGTCCAGCCAGTGCTCGGGGGAGCGGTAGCGGAAGACGAAGTGGCGCGGCTTGGCCTGGATGTCGGCCGCCTCGGTCTCGAACAGCTCGGCCAGCCGGCCATGCGTGCCCCACAACGCCGGCGAGCTGACGCCGGCCGGCGGCGGCACGTGCTTGCCGATGGTCTTGAACAACTGGCCGATGAAGCCATCCGGCGTCCAGTTGGCCAGGCCAATCTTGCCGCCGGGCCGGCACACGCGCAGCAGCTCGCCAGCCACGCGCGGTGGGTTGGGCGCAAACATGCAGCCGAAGGTGGAGACCACGGCGTCGAAGCTGCCGTCGTCGAAAGGCAAGGCCTCGACATCGGCCTCGCGGAACTCGATCTGGCCCGCCAGCCGCTCGGCCGCGGCACGCTCGCGGCCGCGCTCCAGCAGGGCCGGCACGTAGTCGGTGGAGGTCACCTCGCACCAGCGGCGCGCCGCGGCCAGCGAGGCATTGCCGTTGCCGGCGGCCACGTCGAGCACGCGGTGGCCGGCGCGCAGGTCGAGCGCCTCGCACAGCGACTCGCCGACGATCTGCAGCGTGGTGCCGACGACGGCGTAGTCGCCAGAGGCCCAGGCGGCCTTCTGGCGGTTCTTGATGGCGGCGAAGTCGGGCTCCGTGCTTGTGGGGATCTTCTGCGCGGCGGCAGAGGCAGACAATGCGTTCATGAGGGCTGCTCCGTGGGTCGAGTGGACAGTGATAGGCCCCGCGGGTCGGGGCCGTGTCGCGTCGCCGTGCTGCCTTTGTCGGGCTTGCGCATCAGCGGGCGCAACGCACTGTCCGGCCCGGTCGTTGGAGGCAGCGTGGTAGCCCGCGTGGAATCGAGCATGGAATCGTCGGGCGGGACTGCTGCCGACGTCCCGGGCGGCGGCGTCAGTGGCATTGGCGGTGACGAAAGCCACGGGAACCACACGAACCCCGGGAGTCACGGGAGCAGCGCAAGCGGCACCCTGTGTCTGCGCTTGCTTGGCCCGCTGACGGTTCACCGCGGCGGCACCCAACTCGAACTGCCGCCCTCGCGAAAGGTGCGCGCCCTGCTCGCCTATCTGGCGCTCGCCTCGCACGGACTCGCGCGCAGCCACCTGTGCGAGCTGCTCTGGGACCTGCCCAACGACCCACGCGGCGAGCTGCGCTGGTGCCTGAGCAAGCTGCGCGGCGTGCTCGACGATCCGGGTCGCCCGCGCGTGCTGGCGAGCGGCGACACGATCCGGCTCGACCTGGCCGGTTGCATGGTCGATGCAATGGAGGTCGGGCACGCCTTGCAGGGCGGGGTCGCGACGCTCCCGGCACAGCGGCTGCGGGCCCTGGTGGCGTGCTTCGCCCGGGGCGATTTGCTGGAAGGGCTGGAGCTGGCGCGCAGCAGCGCCTTCAACGCCTGGCTGATCGGGCAGCGCCGCCGCATGCGCGCCGGGCACGCGGCCGTGCTCGACCATCTGGTACAGGCGCTGCCGCCGGCCTGCGCCGAGGCGATCGACGCCCTGGAGCAGTGGCTGCGCCTGGCGCCCTTCGACCGCCGCGCGCACGAGTTGCTGCTCGACGCGCTGGCCGAAAGTTGCAGCCTGCGCGAGGGCGAGGAGCACTTGGCCGCCACCGCGCGGCTGTACGAGGCCGAGGGGCAGGACTGGGCGCCCATCGGCCATGTCTGGCGGGCCGCGAAGCTGCGGCACGCCGCGCGGTCGTGGTCCTCCGCGCCGATGCGAGAGGGCCGCGAAGCCCCAACCACACTCGTCTTGCCGGTCGCCAGCGCCGCCACGACGGCGCCCCCCGGCCGCCTCATCCTCGACGACCCGATCCCCTCACGGGCCAGCCCACGCCGCGCCTCGCTCGCCGTGATGCCGTTCGCCGAACGTACGCGCGGCGTGGCGCTGCGCGGCGGCCTTGGCGACGGCCTGGCGCACGACGTCATCACGCGCCTGGCCAAGCTGCGCAGCGTGTTCGTGATCGCGCAAGGCACGGTGTTCGCGCTCCACGAAAAACGCGTCGCCGCCGAAGACGCCGGCCGCCGGCTCGACGTCGATTACGTCGCCAGCGGCTCGCTGCGCCGCGAAGGCAGCGGCCGGGTGAGCGTGACTGCGCAGCTCACCGAGACGCGCACCGCGCGCGTCATGTGGGCGGAAGTCTTCACCGGCAAGCTCGACGACACCTTCGCGGTGCTCGACGAGATCGGCAACCGCATCGTCGCCTCCATTGCCAGCCAGATCGAGCTGGCCGAACGCAACCGCGCCATCCTCAAAGCGCCCAGCTCACTCGACGCCTGGGAGGCCCACCACCGCGGGC
>NZ_JACDCU010000094.1 GCF_013817365.1 Methylibium sp.
CTCGCCCGCTTCGTCCGATCCGAGCGCCTGAAGCATGACCCCCGAAACCGAAGCCGACGCCCTGTTGATCGAGCGGGTCAAACTGGGCGACGTGCGGGCGTTCGAGATGTTGGTGGTCAAGTACCAGCGCCGCATCGAGCGCCTCATTGGGCGCATGGTCCGCGACACCGATCTGGTTCAGGACATCGCCCAGGAAACCTTCATTCGCGCCTACCGGGCGATCCCGAAGTTCCGCGGCGAAAGCGCTTTCTACACCTGGCTCTACCGCATTGCCGTCAACACCGCCAAGAAGGCGCTGGTCGATCTCAAGCGCGACCCGCTGGTAACGGAGTCGGCGCGCTTCGGGCGCGATGACGACGGCGACGAAACTTCCCGCGTCGAGAACGAACTAACCGACGGCGAAACCCCTGAGGCGTTGCTGGCTTCCAAGCAAGTGGCCGCCGCAGTGAACTCCGCCATAGAAGCACTGTCGCAAGACTTGCGCCAGGCGATCACGCTGCGCGAGATCGACGGCCTGAGCTACGAGGACATTGCCACCGTGATGAACTGCCCGATCGGCACGGTGCGCTCGAGGATTTTTCGGGCCCGCGAGGCGATTGCCGAGCGGCTGCGTCCGTTGCTGGACACGCGCGCGGGCGAGCGCTGGTAGGCGCCGGATTGATGGAGTGGTGCGATGAAAGAAGCCGATAACCTGTCGTCGATGCAGGCGCTTTCAGCGCTGGCCGACGGCCAAGCCGATGCTGCGCTGGCCGCATCGCTCAGTGTCGCGTGGCGCGATGAACCGGGCGTGCGCGAACGCTGGCATGCCTACCACCTGATCGGCGATGTGCTGCGTTCGGACGACTTGGCCGCTTGCGGCCATGACGCCGCCTTCTTGCAGCGGCTGCGCTCGCAGCTCGAGCGAGAACCGGTCGTGTTGGCTCCTTCGACCGTCAGGCCCTTTGCGGAGACGGCGACGGTGAGCCGGGCGCGGGCGGGCGGCGGCTTGCTGCGACGTTGGGCCACGCCGGCTGCGGTGGCGGCCGGCTTCGTGGCGGTGGCGGGCGTGCTCACGGTCACGCGCATGCCTATCGCGCCTGACGCCGCCGGCCCTCAATTGGCGCAGGCTACCCCTTCACTCGCCGTGCCGGGGGTGCCTGGCCTGGTCGGCCCCGTCGCGGTGGTCGATACGGCGCCCGAGCGAGAAGAGTCCGTCGGCGGCGTACTGATCCGCGATGCGCGCCTGGACCAGTACCTCACGGCGCACAAGCAGTTCGGGGGCAGCTCGGCGCTGGGGGTGCCTTCGGGCTTCCTGCGAAGTGCGACCTTCGAGCGTCCCAGCGCCGCACCGGGTTCGCGCTGAGCATGCTGGCCGGCTTGGTCTCGACGGGTCTGCGCGCCGCGCCGGCGCTGCTGCTGGCCGGAGCGGTCCTGCTGGCGCCGTCCGTGCAGGCACAGGCCAACTTAATCGAGCAGCCGCGCGACGCCATCTACTGGCTTGCTCGCATTCACGACGCAGCCGGCGAGCGCAATTACCAAGGCACCTTCGTGGTCAGCGCGGGCGGCTCGGTGGCGAGTGCGCGCATCGCGCATTTTTGCAGGGGCGACAACCAGTTCGAGCGCATCGAGTCGCTTGACGGACAGCAGCGTCAGATCTATCGCCACAACGAGGTGGTGCACAGCTTTTGGCCGCGCGAGCGGGTCGTGGTGGTCGAGACCCGCCAGGCGATCCGCGAGTTCCCCGCGCTCCTGACCGCAAGCGCGGAGCGCATCGTCGAACACTACGACGTCGAGCCGCTGGGCGATGGCCGTGTTGCCGGTCATGAAGCGCATGTGCTGCTGCTGCGGCCCAAGGACGGCTGGCGTTTCGGCTACCGGCTGTGGGCGGAAAAACGCTCCGGACTGTTGCTGCGTGCGGAAGTGTTCGACGCGCGCGAGGTCGTGCTCGAGGCCTCGGCCTTCTCCGAACTGATGATCGGCGTGAAGCCGCAGCCCGAGCGGGTGCTGCGGGCGATGAAGCAGCTTGAAGGCTTCGATGTGAGGCGGCCGGTGCTGAAGGCCGCCGATCCGGCCGACGAAGGCTGGGCGTTCAAGCAGATGCCGCCTGGCTTTCGCCACGTCAGCAGCGTCAAGCGGCCGATGACGGCACCTGCTGCGCCCCGCTCCGCGGTGCAAAGTGAAGGTGCCGACGACGCAGCGGAGCACTCTGCCCAAGTCTTTCAAAGCATCTACTCCGATGGCCTCACCCACGTCTCGGTTTTCATCGAACCCTATGACGCCGGCCTGCATCGCCGCGAGATGCTGATGGCGATGGGCGCCACGCAGACGCTGGTGCGCCGGCAAGGTGACTGGTGGCTCACGGTAATCGGCGACGTGCCGCCCGTGACCTTGCGTGCGTTTGCTGACGGACTCGAGCGGCGCCGTTGATGGTTTTCTGATTTGCGGTGCAGGGTTCCCCACACCGAGTCGTTCGTTCCTTTGTTCGCGAGGTGAAGATGAGAACCACAAGCCTGATTGCCCGCCCACGGCTTCGCGGCGGGATATGCGCACGTGCAGGAGGGATGATCGCCGTCCTGCTGATTCTTGGCGCGACGGTGCTGCCGCCCGCGCAGGCGCAGCCTACGCCCACCGTGCTGGCGCCTGCAGTGAGCGGCCTGCCGGACTTCACCGAACTGGTCGAGCGTGTCGGCCCGGCTGTGGTGAACATCCGGACCACCGAGCGCCGTGCTGCGCGCGGTGCCGCACGGCCGGAGATGGACGAGGAAATGCAGGAGTTCTTCCGCCGCTTCTTCGGCACGCCGCCCGGTGAAATGCCTGGCCCGCAGCAGCCCGGGCCGCGGCGCGGCGTGCCGCGCGAAGGGCAGCAGCCGGAGGAAGAGCAGCAGCGCGGCGTCGGCTCCGGCTTCATCTTCACGCATGACGGCTTCGTCATGACCAATGCGCACGTGGTGGCCGGCGCAGACGAGGTCTATGTGACCTTGACCGACAAGCGCGAATTCAAGGCCAAGCTCATCGGCGCCGATCGGCGCACCGACGTGGCGGTGGTCAAGATCGAGGCCGAGTCCTTGCCCTACGTGAGGATCGGCGACGTGAGCCAGCTCAAGGTCGGCGAATGGGTCATGGCGATCGGTTCGCCGTTCGGGCTGGACAACACCGTGACAGCGGGCATCGTTAGCGCGAAAGCGCGCGACACCGGCGAGTTCGTGTCCTTCATCCAAACCGACGTGGCCATCAACCCGGGCAACTCGGGCGGCCCGCTGATCAACCTGCGCGGCGAGGTGGTCGGCATCAACTCGCAGATCCTCAGCCGTTCGGGCGGCTTCATGGGCGTCTCGTTCGCCATTCCCATGGACGAGGCCACCCGTGTTGCCGACCAACTGCGTGCCACCGGCCGCGTCGTGCGCGGCCGCATCGGCGTGCAGATTGGCGAGGTCACGAAGGATGTGGCCGAGTCGCTCGGGCTCGGGCGCGCTGCCGGAGCGCTGGTGCGGTCGGTCGAAGTGGGTGGGCCCGCCGAGAAGGGCGGCGTCGAGGCCGGCGACATCATCACCGGCTTCGACGGCAAGAGTGTGGAGAAGTCGAGCGACCTGCCCCGCATGGTCGGCGGCACCAAGCCGGGCAGCAGGTCAGCGGTGCAGGTGCTGCGGCGGGGCAGTGCTCGCGACCTCACGGTCATGGTGGCCGAGATCGAACCCGAAAGCAGCCGTGTTGCCGCCCTTCCCGAAAGCAAGCCGACCCCGGCGCCCAGCGCAGTGGCGGGCGCGATGGGGCTAGTGCTGGCAAATCTCGGCGAAGATGCCAAGCGAGAGCTCAAGCTCAAGGGCGGTGTGCGGGTCGAGGCGGTGGACGGTGCCGCACAGCGCGCCGGTTTGCGCGAAGGCGATGTGATCCTTGCCGTGGCGAACGCGGAAGTCTTCGACGTGAAGCAGTTCGAGGCCGTGCTGGCGAAAATCGACAAGACTAAACCGGTGAACGTGCTTTTTCGGCGCGGCGAATGGGCTCAGTACGCGCTGATCCGTCCTGTCAAGTGAGAAAACGCGCGCCGGCACGGCGGTGTGCTGGCGTGGTGTTCTCCCAGCGCTAGCCATTGCACGATGTGACATCCGGGTCTGCCCAGAGTCGAGCGATCAAGTAAAACCGTCCGGAAACATTGCTTCATTCCCGCAAGCAGCTGCGGGAATCGAGGGTTTTTTTGGATGCTTTACGGGGGTGCGCTGCAAGATAGAACCGAAAGTCAATCGTCCATAGGACACTCACATGTGTTTGTTGATAACCTGTGGATATGTTTCCTGTTGGTGTGCTGCAACGACGCAAAAGCGAGCCGGTACGCGGTTTTGGAAGGGGACGATTTGGCTACAATGGGGTCCCAACAAAGCAGTTGCCATACGTTTTTTGTTGGAAGGCGCGTCACCGGTTTGACGTGCCTTTTTTTTATGCGCGCCACGGCCTCTCGAGCCTTCCATGCGCTCGCGAAGAGCTCTCGATGCCGCGGGCACCGCACACGCGGCTCTTGCTCGAGGCGCCAACGAAGCACACGGGCCAGATGGACCACATTCGCAACTTCTCGATCATTGCCCACATCGATCACGGTAAGAGCACCTTGGCTGACCGGATCATCCAGCGCTGCGGCGGCCTGAGCGATCGGGAAATGGAGGCGCAGGTGCTCGACTCGATGGACATCGAGCGCGAGCGTGGCATCACCATCAAAGCACAGACGGCGGCGCTGACATACAAGGCGCGCGATGGGCGGATCTACCAGCTCAACCTGATCGACACGCCGGGCCACGTCGATTTCTCCTACGAAGTGAGCCGATCGCTGTCGGCCTGCGAAGGCGCGCTGCTGGTCGTCGATGCGAGCCAGGGCGTGGAGGCACAGACGGTCGCCAATTGCTACACCGCGCTCGATCTGGGCGTCGAAGTGGTGCCAGTCCTGAACAAGATGGACCTGCCGCAGGCCGACCCGGAAAGCGCCAAGGCCGAGATCGAGGACGTGATCGGCATCGACGCCGAACACGCCATCCCCTGCTCGGCCAAGACCGGAGAGGGCATCGAAGACATCCTCGAAGCGGTGATCGCCCGCATGCCCGCGCCGCGCGGCCACGCCGAGGCCGCACCCCGCGCAATGATCATCGACTCGTGGTTCGACAATTACGTCGGCGTCGTGATGCTGGTGCGCATGGTCGATGGTTCGCTGAAGAAGGGCGACCGCATCCGCATGATGGCCACCAACACGGTATATCCGCTCGAGCAGCTTGGCGTGTTCACGCCCAAGTCGGTGCCGCGGGAGGCGTTGAAGGCCGGCGAGGTCGGCTTCCTGATTGCGGGCATCAAGGAACTGCAGGCGGCCAAGGTCGGCGACACCCTGACGCTCGAGAAAAAGCTGCCCAACAACGCCGGACCAGCGACCGAGCCGCTGCCCGGTTTCAAGGAAATCCAGCCGCAGGTCTTTGCCGGTCTCTACCCGACCGAGGCCAGCGAGTACGAATCGCTGCGCGACGCGCTCGAAAAGCTCAAGCTCAACGACTCCTCGCTGCGCTACGAGCCCGAGGTGAGCCAAGCGCTCGGTTTCGGATTCCGCTGCGGCTTCCTGGGCCTGCTGCACATGGAGATCGTGCAGGAGCGGCTGGAGCGCGAGTTCGATCAGGAGCTGATCACCACGGCGCCGAGCGTGGTCTACCAGGTGCAGCTCGGCGGGCTGGAAGGCGAGGTGATCGAGATCGAGAACCCGTCGAAGATGCCCGAGCCGGGCAAGATCGCCGAGATCCGTGAGCCGATCGTCACGGTCCATCTGTACATGCCGCAGGACTATGTCGGCCCGGTCATGACGCTGGCCAATCTGAAGCGCGGCGTGCAGATGAACATGGCCTATCACGGCCGCCAGGTCATGCTGACCTACGAGATGCCGCTGGCCGAGATCGTGCTGGACTTCTTCGACAAGCTGAAGTCGGTGTCACGCGGCTATGCGTCGATGGACTACGAATTCAAGGAATATCGCGCCGCCGATGTCGTCAAGGTCGACATCCTCATCAACGGCGACCGCGTCGATGCGCTGTCCATCATCGTGCACCGCGTGCAAAGCCAGTTCCGCGGCCGCGCGGTGGTCAGCAAGATGCGCGAGGTCATCTCGCGCCAGATGTACGACGTTGCGATCCAGGCGGCGATCGGCGCCAACGTCATCGCGCGAGAGAACGTCAAGGCGCTGCGCAAGAACGTGCTGGCAAAATGCTATGGCGGTGACATCACCCGCAAGAAGAAACTGCTCGAAAAGCAGAAGGCCGGCAAGAAGCGGATGAAGCAGATCGGCACCGTCGAAGTGCCGCAGGAAGCCTTCCTTGCCATTCTCCAAGTGGACGACTGAAACCTCGATGAGTGCATTGACCGGGCTGCTTTACGGCGCCCTCGCGTTTTATCTGGGCGGCTGGTACATCGGCTCCTGGAGCGGCAACTTCTCTTTGCTGCTTTTTATCCTGACGCTCGCCACATTCGGATACTGGCTGGCGGAGCGCCTGCACTTCATGCCCAAGCGGGTCGCGGCGGCCTCGGCAATTGAGGCGCACGATACCCAGCGCCGCGGCGAACTGCAGCGCCAGGGGATCAATCAGGTCGATGGCAACGTGGCGGCCGCCCGTGAGCAGGTGCTGGCCCAACCGTGGTGGCTCGACTGGACGGCGGGCCTGTTCCCCGTGATTCTGGCGGTGTTCCTGCTGCGTTCCTTCCTGTTCGAGCCGTTCAAGATCCCGTCGGGCTCCATGATCCCCACGCTGGCCATCGGCGACCTGATCCTCGTCAACAAATTCCACTACGGCGTGCGGCTGCCGGTGATCAACAAGAAGATCGTCGACAACAACGATCCGAAGCGCGGCGACGTGATGGTGTTCCGTTACCCGGTCGATCCCAGCATTGACTACATCAAGCGCGTGATCGGGTTGCCCGGCGACGAGGTCGCCTATCTGAACAAGCAGCTGTCGATCAACGGTCAGCCGGTCGAGACCCGGCCACTGCCGGACTTCTACGACGAGGATTCGCTGCGCTACGCGCAACAGTCTATCGAGGTGCTCGGCGGCAAGGAGCACCGCATCCTGACCGACAAGGACCGACCGGGCTTCGTGATCCCGATGCCGCAGTTTCAAAAGCACCGCGACAACTGCCGCTATAACGCCGAGGGCGTGGTTTGCACCGTGCCGCCGGGACACTACTTCATGATGGGCGACAACCGCGACAATTCGCAGGACTCGCGCTTCTGGGGTTTCGTATCGGACAAGAACATTGTCGGCAAGGCTTTCTTCGTGTGGATGAATTTCGGTAACCTAGAACGCATCGGCGCATTCCATTGAGCCGGCATAACAAGAGGAGGACTTCGATGGCCTGTGCAGCGTCTGCAGCGGGGAGGGCGTCCGCAGCCGCGGTCCGTCGACAGCGGGGAGTCACCCTAATCGGTCTGTTGTTCTGGACCATCCTGATCGCTTGTCTCGGCTTGATCGCACTTAAAGTGCTGCCGACACTGAACGAGTACTTCACCATTCAGCGCGCCGTCAACAAGCTGGTGCAGTCGGGCGCAAGCACGGTGCCGGAGATCCGTACCGCCTTCGAGCGCCAGAAGGACATCGAGTACTCGATCACCTCTATCAGCGGGAAGGATCTGGAGATCACCAAGGAAAACGATCGCGTCGTGATCCGCTTCGGCTACGACAAGGAGATCGAGCTGGTCGAGCCGGTGTACTTGGTTATCAAGTACCGCGGTCAGTCGCAGTGAGGGCGGGCCGCGGCGCGGCAGCGATACGTGTGGCTTTCCGGTTTCTGCCGTGAGTGCCTCGAGTCCTGCCTTGGAGTCGCTACAAACCTGTTTCGGGCACCGCTTCATTGACGCGTCGCTGCTCGAGCGCGCGCTAACCCACAAGAGCTTGGGTGCTCACCACAATGAGCGCCTGGAGTTTCTCGGCGATGCGGTGCTGACAAGTGCGGTCTCCGGGTTGCTTTACCGGCTCTTCGAAAACTCGGCGGAAGGCGATCTGACCCGCTTGCGCGCTCACCTCGTCCGCGAAGAGACGCTGCACCGTCTTGCGCTCGAGCTGGGCCTGCCGTCCCTGCTGCGTCTTTCCGATGGCGAAGCCCGCAGCGGCGGCGCGCAGCGCGCCTCGATCCTGGCCGATGCGCTGGAGGCGCTGATCGGCGCAGTCTATCTGGACGGCGGTTTCGATGCGGCGCGCGTCATGGTCGAGCGGCTGTTCATGCCCCTGGTGACGGGTACCGAAGCGCCGGGCTGGAGCCGCGATCCCAAGACCGCGCTGCAGGAATGGCTGCAGGCGCGCCGCCTGCCGGTGCCCACCTATCGGATCGAGGAGACTCGCGGACGCCAACACGAGCAGTTGTTCGTGGTCGTTTGCAGCGTGCCGGCCAGCGGGTTGGAGGCGCGGGGCGAGGGCCGATCGCGCCGTGCCGCCGAGCAGGAGGCCGCGCGCAGCGCGCTCGCTACACTGGAACGCAGCGAGCTGCCCAGCGAATGACAGAACCGATTCCCCCCGCGATACCGGAGCCTGTCGTTGCGACGCAGCGTTGCGGCCTGGTGGCCATCGTCGGCCGCCCCAACGTCGGCAAGTCGACCTTGCTCAATGGGCTTATCGGGCAAAAAGTCAGCATCACCTCGCGCAAGGCGCAGACCACGCGCCACCGCATCACGGCGGTTCACACCGAGGGCGACACGCAGTTCGTCTTTGTCGACACGCCGGGTTTCCAGACGCGGCACACCGTCAAGGGTGCCGGTGCGCTCAATCGCAACCTCAACAAGACCGTGCAGTCGGTGCTGGGTGACGTAGACGTGGTGCTGTTCGTCGTCGAGGCCGGCCGCTTCGGACTGGACGATGCCAAGGTGCTGGCGCTGGTGCCTCCGGGCAAGCCGACGATCCTGGTCGCCAACAAGCTCGACCTCGTGCACCGCCGCGCCGAACTCGCGCCGTGGCTCAAGAGCATGCAGGAGCGCCATCCGTTCAGCCAGTTCGTCCCACTGGCGGCCACCGACGAGAAAGACGCGCGCCGACTGTTCGGCGTGGTGCAGCCTTACCTGCCCGAGCAGCCCTGGTACTACGAAGAGGGCACGCTCACCGACCGCAGCGAGCGCTTCATGGCCAGCGAGATCATCCGCGAGAAACTGTTCCGCCTGACCGGCGACGAGTTGCCCTACACCTCCACCGTCGTTATCGACCAATTCAAGGAGGAGGGCGCCTTGCGCCGCATCGCCGCAACCATCGTGGTGGAGCGCGATAGCCACAAGGGCATCGTCATCGGCGAGAAGGGCGACCGGCTCAAGCGCATCGGCACCGAGGCGCGCGTCGAGCTCGAGCGGCTGTTCGATGGCAAGGTCTTTCTCGAACTCTGGGTGAAGGTCCGCTCCGGCTGGGCCGACGATGCAGCGCGGCTCAAAAGCTACGGTTACGAATGATGATCGGATGAACACGCGCTATGGCGCGCGCAAGTTCTCCGTTGTTCATCCTTCACCGCTCCTGCCATGCCCCGGCATTCGCCCCAACTGCACCCGGCCTACCTGCTGCACCGCTACGACTGGAGCGAAACCAGCCTGATCCTCGATCTGTTCACCCGCGAACAGGGGCGCGTCGTCGTCGCCGCGAAGGGTGCGAAGCGGCCTTACTCGCAGTTGCGCTCCGTGCTGCTGCCGTTCCAGCGCCTCAACGTCAACTACGGCGTGCGCCGCGTGCGCGGCGAGGCCCCGTCCGACACCGAGGTGCAGCCGCTCAGGACGGCTGAGTGGGCCGGTGGCCCGGCCATGCTGGGTGGTGCGGCGCTGATGACCGGCTTTTACTTGAACGAGTTGCTGATGAAGCTGCTTGCGCGCCACGATCCGTTTCCCGTTCTGTTCGACGCCTACTCACAGACCTTGCCGGCTCTGGCGCTCGGCGAGGACCTTCACGTCGAGGCGGCGCTGCGCGCGTTCGAACTGGTGCTGCTGCGCGAAATCGGCCTGCTGCCGACGCTGGACATCGTCACGCTCACGCAGCAGCCGCTGCCACCGACCGCACTGCTTGCGCTGCGGCCCGAAAGCGGCATCGTCGCCGTTGCGCCCGGCGAGCCGGGCATCGACGCCCCGCGCTGGCGTGCGCTGCAGCGATCGCTCGACGGCAAGGATCTCGCCGACATTCAGCGCGCCTGCCTGCCGGCGCTCTCGGAACTCAAGCCCATGCTGCGCCAGCTGCTTCACTATCATCTCGGCAGCTCCGCATTGCGCACGCGGCAGTTGATGATGGAACTGCAGAACCTCGAGACCTGAACGATCGCCGCCATGAACCCGCTGATTTCCACCGGCCTCGACGGCCACCGCGGCGCCACGGCGCTGTCGGTCAATCTGAACAAGGTCGCGCTGCTGCGCAACCAGCGCACCCTGACGATTCCCAGCGTGACGCGCGCAGCATCCGTGGTGCTCGAAGCCGGCGCCGGCGGCATCACCGTGCACCCGCGGCCGGACGAGCGGCACATTCGCGCCCATGACGTGCACGACCTTGCGGCGATGCTGCGCAGCGACTGGCCGCAGGCCGAGTTCAACATCGAAGGCAACCCTTTCCACAACCTGATGGACCTGCTGCGCGAGTTGAAGGGCAAGGGCTTGCCGGTGCAGCAGGTGACCTTCGTGCCCGACAGCGCGGAGCAGGCGACCTCCGACCACGGCTGGAACCTGCCCACCGACGCGGAGCCGCTGCGCCCCTTCATCGACGAAGCGCGCGCGCTGGGCGCGCGCGTGAGCCTGTTC
>NZ_JACDCU010000095.1 GCF_013817365.1 Methylibium sp.
GTCCGGCTCTGCCGGCGCCGCACTGATCGCCGCATGCTCCCATTCGGCCGCGCTCGGCAGCCGGCGCCCGGCCCAGCGGCAATAGGCCTCGGCCTCCCAGGCATTGACATGGATGACCGGTTGCGCAGGATCGAGCGGCAGCCAGCGGTCGAACCAGTGGTGCTCCCAACCGGCAGGGCCGCCGGCGCGCGAGCTGCGACGCCACCGCTGCGGATGGCTCGGAGCCGATTGCGCGCGCCAGCGGCCCGCCGCACCGGGCCACAACGCGGGCTGGTCATAGCCGCCGGCCTCGACAAAGCGCAGGAACTGCCCCGCCGACAGCGGCGCCGCGTCGATCTCGAAGTCCGCCAGGCGAACGCTTCGCGGCGGCAGTTCGTTGTCGAACGCAAAGCCACGCCGGCCCGAAGGCCAGCCGATGCACCGCTCGCCGCCTGGCACGTGAACCGGCGCGCAAGGCGCGTGGCGCGGCAGCTCCGAGCGTGCTGGCGGCGCGTAGCCGAGCGACTGGCGCAACCAGGTCAGTGCCTCGCCATGCATGTCTTCGTGGAAGAGCGCCAGGCGATGGAAGTACAGGCGGTCGTCATCGCTGTCGCCGTCGGTCCGCGACAGCGCGGCCAGGCAGGCATCGAGCTGGGCATCGAGCATCGCCACGACCTGCGCACGCGTGGGCAGCGGAGCCGACCAGCGCTCGCCGTGCGGCAGCAGGCTCGAATCGAGCAGCGCGTCGGACCCCGCGTGGCGTGCCGGCCGGTCGGCGTGAACGCGCCCCTCGTCGTCGACGCGGTGCGGCCCGCGCAGCACCCAGAACTCGGCGAACCAGGCCAGGTGCGCCAGTTCCCAGGCGACCGGGTTGATGCCGGGGCGGTGCGGCACTTGCCACTGCGCGTCGGTGAGGTCGTCGGTCAGGGCGCGGGTGCAGGCACGGCTCTCGCGCAGCGCCTGCGCGAGCGCATTGCCGGCGAGCCGACGCGGGTCGGCGATTGAAGTCATGGCGGCCGCGCCAGATCGTTTGTAGGCAGACAACGTGGATCGGTCATCGCTGTCATTGCGGGCAAGGGTGGCGGGTTGGCCGTGCCAACATGGCCGCATGGGCAAGCCTCGCGTGTGCATCGTCTCGCCGGCCGCGGCCGGCGCCAACAACGGCAACTGGCACACGGCCTCGCGCTGGCAGCGTTTTCTGGCGCCGCTGGCGGAAGTGGAAATCACGCTGACCTGGGACGGCACGCCTGCCGATGCGCTGATCGCGCTGCATGCGCGGCGCTCGGCGGAGTCGATCGAGCGTTTCGCCGGGCGGCATCCGCACAGGCCGCTGGCGCTGGTGCTGACCGGCACCGATCTGTACCGGGACTTGGAGTCGAATGCAAGTGCGCGGCATTCGGTCGAGTGTGCCAGTCACCTGATCGTGCTGCAGGAGCAGGGGCTGCACCGGCTGGGCGCCGGTGCGCGCGCAAAGGCGCGAGTGATCGTGCAGTCGGCGCCGCGGCTGGTCCGCCACGACCGGGCCCGGCGGCGCTTCGATCTGGTGGCCGTGGGGCATCTGCGCGAAGAGAAAGACCCACTCACGCTGATGCGCGCTGCGCGCCTGCTGCCAACCGACACGAAGGTCCGAATCCACCATATCGGCAATGCGCTCGACGCCGATCTGCAAGCCGCCGCCGAGCGCTGCGCCATGGAATGCGCGGCCTACCGCTGGCTCGGCGGCCTGGCGCATACCGGGACGCGGCGCTGGATCGCGCGCTCGCGCGCGCTCGTGCACATGAGCCGCATGGAGGGCGGCGCCAACGTCTTGATCGAGGCGCTGCGCTCGCGCGTGCCCGTGCTGGCCAGCCGTATTGACGGCAACGTGGGCCTGCTCGGGAGCGGCTACGACGGCTATTTCAAGGTGGGCGATGCGCAGGCCCTGGCAGCGCTGATGCAGCGTTTCGCAAGCGACCCCGATTTCGACGCGCACCTGCAGGCGCAATGCGCCGTGCTCGAGCCGCGCTTCACCCCGGCGGTGGAGTCCGCGGCCGTTCGCACCCTGTTGCGAGAACTGCTTTTGCACGGTTCGGTCCATGCTCCGGCCGGCCTGCTGACACAATGAAAACTGCTTTGTATCGTCAGGAACTTCGATCATGAACGACACCACCGCCTGCACTACCGCGCCCGCCGCACCGCTGCGCCTGACCAGCTTCTCGCACGGCGGCGGCTGCGGTTGCAAGATCGCCCCCGGCGTGCTGTCGGAGATTCTGCGCAACAGCGCCGGCGGGCTGATTCCGCCCGAGCTGATGGTCGGCATCGAGACCGCCGACGACGCCGCGGTGTACCGGCTCAACGACGAGCAGGCGCTCATCGCGACCACAGACTTCTTCATGCCGATCGTCGACGACCCCTTCGACTTCGGCCGCATCGCCGCCACCAATGCGATCAGCGATGTGTATGCGATGGGCGGCAAGCCGATCATGGCGCTGGCGCTGGTGGCCATGCCGATCAATCAGTTGCCGGTGGAAGTGATCGGTCAGATCATCAAGGGCGGCGAATCGGTCTGCCGCGAGGCGGGCATCCCCATCGCCGGCGGCCACACCATCGATTCCGTCGAGCCCATCTACGGCCTGGTGGTCATGGGGCTGGTGCACCCGAGCAAGGTGCGCCGCAATGCCGACGCGAAGCCGGGCGACGTGCTCATCCTCGGCAAGCCGCTGGGCGTGGGCGTGCTGTCGGCGGCGCTGAAGAAGGGCAAGCTCGATGCGGCCGGTTATGCGCAATTGATCGCCACGACCACGAAGCTCAACAAGCCCGGCGTGCCGTTGGCCGACCTGGCCGGCGTGCATGCCATCACCGACGTGACCGGCTTCGGCCTCGCCGGCCATGCGCTCGAACTCGCGCGTGGCGCGAAGGCGCGCGTGGTGATCGAGTGGCCGAAGGTGCCGCTCATGGACGGCGTGGCCGCGATGGCGGCCGACGGCTTCGTCACCGGCGCGTCGGGGCGCAACTGGGCCGGCTATGGCGCCGAAATTAGCCTGGCGCCCCAGCTGCCGGGCACGGCACAGGACCTGCTCAGCGATCCGCAGACTTCGGGCGGCCTGCTGGTGAGCTGCGATCCGCAGAGCGCCGAGGAAGTGCTGCGCATCTTCCGCGCCGATGGATTCGCGCAAGCCGCGGTGGTGGGCCGCGTGGAGGCCGGGGCGGCGGGGCTGCACGTCGAGCGGTAGTCCGCACGCCGGTTGAGCGTTCGCTTGTAGGCGGGCGCACGGGACGAAGAAAGGACGCTCGCTGCCTATGCTGCGCGCCTTCCTTTCACCTCACGTCCCGGAGACTTCGATGAACACCGACACGATCTTGGCCGAGCCCGAAGCCGCGGCCCCACGGACCCAGACCCAGCCCCCCCAGGCAGTCCATCACCGCGAGCACGTCCTCGATGGCCGCCTCCGGGGTGTTGGCACGCCGATGCGTTCGGACAGACCCGCACCACGGCGGTCCAGCATCACCACGCGAAAGCGCTGCGCCAGCCGGTCGAGCGCGCCGCGCATGCGCGGCTCGTCGAGCGAGGCCTCGATGTGTGACCAGGCCTCGGGCACCAGCACCAGCGTATCGGGCCCCGTGCCCAGGGTCGCGTAGGCCACCGAACCCAGCGCGGTGCTCGCGTAGCGCTGCGCCGGAGCCGTCCCGGTCGCTGACCGTGGCCGGGCTGCAGGCGACGAAGCTTCGCCCTGCAGCGCTGCGCAGGCCGCCGCATACGCGGCCTCGACCGCGGCCGAGGGCCGCATGCCGAACTCGTGGCGCATGAGACTGGCGCACTGGTCATAGGCCGCCTCGACCGCCGCCCCCTGGCCCAGCCGGCCGAGCGCTTCGAGCACCAGCGCGTGGCCCGCATCGACACAGGCGTCGATCTCGAGCAGCCGGCGCGCCGATTGCAGCGCTGCGTCGAAATGACCGAGCAGCAGCTCGCGTTCGGCCATGCGTTGCAGCGCCCGCATCAACAGGCGCGCGTGCTCCCGGCGCTTGGCCTCGAGCCACGCCTCGAAGGCTTCGGAGTCGAGCGCGAAGCCGGCCAAGACCGTGTGCGATGCGGGTTGCAGCAGCCGTGCGGCATCGAGAGGGCGGGCTTTAGCGTCGAGCACCGCCAGCGGCGAGCTGTGTCTGCGCCAGGTCCACGGCGAGCGAGACGGCCTGGCGCGCGAGCCAGATCGTGTCGGCATCGCCCGCCACCAGTTCGAGCTCGCAGCTCGTGTTGATCTGGTGCACCAGCCGACGCAGCCGCGTGCGTCCGACGCTGATGTCTGCGTCCGGCCACAGCAGGTTGGCCGCCTGGGCCCGAGACATCTTGGGCGCGGCGTCGCTGAGGCAGGCGACGAGTGCCCAGGCGCGCTTGAGCTGCAGGGGCACGATGCGGCCGTCCACCAGCAACTGCGGGTAGGCATGAAGCTGGATGCAGATGCTCCGCGTAGCCGCCATCGGCTGCATGCTGGCCAAGCGCCGCCTCCTCGTGAGACAGCCCACCGCCTCGCGCAGCGGGCCTCGGCGGGATTCTGCTCCGGGGAGGGGCTGCCGTATCAGCGCCCGGCCCTCGCGGCCGTCGCCGCGTCGATCATCGCGGCCAGGCTCGCCGCCGCCGCCTCGGGCTGCGGCGCCTGTATCAAGGCGCGCACGATGCCTACCGAGCCGACCCCGCTCGCCAGCACGGCCGAAAGGCGGCTCGCGTCGATGCCGCCGATGGCCACGAGCGCAGCGTTGCGCATCAGCCGCGCGTAGGCGTGCAGACGGCCGATGCCCTGCGGCGGCGTGGGCATGCGCTTGAGTGTGGTGGGGAAGACGGCGCCCACCGCGAGATAACTGGGGCTGTGGGCATCGGCGCGCAGCATCTCGGCATAGCCGTGGCTGCTCAGGCCCAGGCGCAGGCCGGTGCTGCGGATGGCGGCGAGGCCGTCGGCATCGATGTCGCGCAGATCTTCCTGCCCGAGATGCACGCCGTAGGCACCGGCTTCGATGGCGTCGCGCCAGTGGTCGTTGATGAACAGCCTTGCCCCGGTGCCGCGCACTGCGGCCACGGCCGCTCGCACTTCGCAGCGTACCGCTTGCGGGTCGTCGGACTTGAAACGCAATTGCACAGTCGGCACGCCGGCATGTGCCATGCGCCCCACCCAGGCCGCGTCGGGCAGCACGGCGTACAGGCCCAGCGCGTGCGGACACGGCGCGAAAGCGTCGGTGCGAGGGTAGGGCGCCACGCCGAAGTCGGCGGGGTCGTCGGGCCACTGCCGCGCGTCGAATGCGCCGGTGCGACGTGTTCTGTTTCGCCATGCGCGGGCCACGCGCAAGGCATCGGGCGCAATGAAGCCGAGCGCGGTGCAGGCATGCAGCGCGGCCAGGTACTCGGGCTCATCGTGCTCGGGCACAGGAAGCGTCGGGTCGGCGAGTGGCAGGGCCAGGAAGGGGCCGTGGGCGGCCACGACGGCCTGCGCCATCTCGTCGATCCGGCGGTCGGTGCGGCTGTCGATCCGGTCGCTGTTGCGCTCATCGATGCGGCTGTCTTCGGGGCCGCTGATGCGCCCGTCGGTGCGACTGTCCGTGTCGCCGCCAGCATGGTCCTTCGGGCGGCCACCGTTGCGTTTGTCTGTGCGGGTGCCGTCGCGATTTTTGCTGGCGTCGTTGGAGTTCATGTTTCGTGCCAGAAAGGCGTGCCCAGCACCGGCGTGCTTGGCTGCGCCGTGTGCTGCTCGCGCATCGCGCCGGCGAGAAAAGCGCTGCGCCCGGCGCGCACCGCGTCGGCGAAGGCGCCGGCCATCGCCACCGGGTCCTGCGCGAGCGCAACCGCGGTGTTGAGCAGCACCGCGTCATAGCCCCACTCCATTACCTGGCAGGCGTGCGAGGGCAGGCCCAGGCCGGCATCGACGATCAGCGGCACGCTCAGGCGCTCGCGCAGCAGGCGCATCGCATACGGATTGACGGGTCCCTTGCCGGTGCCAATGGGTGCGGCCCAGGGCATCACGGCTTGGCAGCCGGCATCGACGAGGCGCTGGCAGAGCACGAGGTCTTCGGTGCAGTAGGGCAGCACCTTGAAGCCGTCGCGCACGAGGCGCCGCGCGGCTTCGACGAGGTTGAGCGTGTCGGGCTGCAGGCTGTAGTCGTCGCCGATCAGCTCGAGCTTGATCCACGGCGTGCCGAAGACCTCTCGGGCCATCTGGGCAGTGGTGAAGACTTCGTCGGCGCTGTGGCAGCCGGCGGTGTTGGGCAGCACCGGCACGCCGAGCGTTTGCAGCAGTTGCCAGAAGCTCTGGCCGCCGTTGCCTTCACCCGAGCCGGCGCCTTCGCGGCGCAGCGATGCGGTGAGCATGGCGGGCTGCGCGCGCTGCACGGCCGAGTGCAGCACGGCCGGTGAGGGGTAGCGCGAGGTGCCGAGCAGCAGGCGGCTGGCGAAGGTTTCGCCGTAGAGCACCAGCGGGTCAGGCCTGGCTCCCTCTCCAGCTTGCGGGAGAGGGTCGGCGCAGTGCGCTACACCCTCATCGCCCGCCCTCTCTCGCGAGCGGGAGAAGGAGCCAACGCGCTGCAGCGGTTCCTTCGGCAAGTTCAGTTCCATCTTGGGCATGGGCTTCCTCAGCCTCCGGTGACAGGCGCGATGATTTCGATGCGGTCGCCGTCGTTCAGCGCTTGCTGTCCGTAGGCGGTGCGCGGCACGAACTGCAGGTTGACCGCGGCGGCGAAGGGCGGCTGCGGCTGCAGGGCCTGGATGGCATCGGCCAGCGTGGCGCCCTCGGGCAGTTCGCGGGGCTTGTGATTGATGAAAATCTGCATGAGCGGCTTGGTCGATGAACTCAGTCGGTGAAGCCTTCGAGGCGCAACTCGAAGCGCTCGGCCAGCGGCGAGCGGCCCGTGTCCATGATTTCCAGCACCGCGTCGAGCAACGCCGGAGCGATCATGAAGCCGTGCCGGTACAAGCCGTTGATCTGCACGCGGCGCGGGCCAAGACAGCGCAGCGCGGGCAGGTTGTCGGGCAGCGTGGGCCGCACCTGCGAGGCGATCTCCAGGATGCGCGCTTCGCCGAAACCCGGATGCACGGTGTAAGCCGCGCTCAGCAGTTCGAGCGCGGAGCGCACGCTGGCCGGCGAGCAGTCGTCGGACTCGATCTCGGTCGCGCCGATCACGAACACGCCCTCGGGCTTGGGCGCGATGTAGAGCGGGTAGCGCGGATGCAGCAGCCGGGTCGGGCGCGACAGCGCCACGCCGGGTGCGTGAACGCGGATCACCTCGCCGCGCACGCCGCGCAGCGCCGGCCACTGCGCGCGCGCGCCCAGGCCGCGGCAGTCGAACAGCCAGCCCTCGGGGCCGGGGTCGATGTGCTCGGGCGTGCGCGGGCTGCGCCAGTGCACAGGGACCTGCAGCGTTTCGAGCTGCATCGCCAGCGCCGAGAGCAGTCCGCGGTTGTCGAGCTGGCCTTCAGCCGGCAGGTAGAGGCCTTGCGAGAAGCGCTCTCCGAGCGCGGGTTCGAGTCGCGCCAGCGCTGCGGCATCGAGCGTTTGCGCGACGGGCAGCTCGGGCAAGCGGCGCGCTGTGGCGGCGAGTTGCGTGCCGAAGCGGTCGGCCTCGGCGGCATCCTGCCGGTGCCACAGCACCAGCGTGCCGTCCTGCTGAAAAAACACCGGCGACGGCAAAGCTTCGAGAAGCTGCGGCCAACGCTCCAGCGCATGCCGGCCCATGCGCACGACGCTGCTTTCCGTGATGGCCGATTCGGCCAGCGGCGCCAGCATGCCGGCCGCAACCCGCGCCGCCGAGCCCTGCGCATCGGCGCCGCAGGCCTCGAACACCTGCACTGGATGACCGCGCCGGGCCAGCTTGCAGGCCAGCAGCCGGCCCATCAGGCCGGCGCCGAGCACGACGGCGGGCACGGCGCTCGCGGGCTTGGCGCGCGTCGACTCAGCGGCAGGCTGCTTTGCCGCGTTCAACGCCTCAGCTGTAAATTTCGCCACCACGCTCGCGGAACTCCTGGGCCTTGTCGTCCAGCGCGCGCGCCACCTCGATCACCTTGATCGGCGCAGCGGGCGCTGCTTGCAGCTTCGCGAACTCGCGCACCTCCTGCGAGATCTTCATCGAGCAGAACTTCGGCCCGCACATCGAGCAGAAGTGCGCCACCTTCGCGTTGTCCTTGGGCAGCGTCTCGTCGTGGTACTTCATCGCCGTGTCGGGGTCGATGGCCAGGCGGAACTGGTCTTCCCAGCGGAACTCGAACCGTGCCTTGGAGACCGCGTTGTCCCACATCTGCGCGCCGGGGTAGCCCTTGCCCAAATCTGCGGCGTGGGCGGCGATCTTGTAGGCGATGAGGCCCTGCTTGACGTCGTCTCGATTCGGCAGCCCCAGGTGCTCCTTGGGCGTCACGTAGCACAGCATCGCCGTGCCGTACCAGCCGATGTTGGCGGCGCCCATCGCTGAGGAGATGTGGTCGTAGCCCGGCGAAATGTCGGTGATCAGCGGGCCCAGCGTGTAGAAGGGCGCCTCGAAGCAGGCCTCGAGCTGCTTCTCGACGTTCTCCTTCACGAGCTGCAGCGGCACGTGGCCGGGGCCTTCGATCATCACCTGCACGTCGTGCTTCCACGCGACTTGCGTCAGCTCGCCCAGGGTGTGAAGCTCGGCGAACTGTGCCTCGTCGTTCGCATCGGCGATCGAGCCGGGGCGCAGGCCGTCGCCGAGCGAGAAGCACACGTCGTAGGCCTTCATGATTTCGCAGATTTCGTCGAAGTGCTCGTACAGGAAGCTCTCGCGGTGGTGAGACAGACACCACTTCGCCATGATCGAGCCGCCACGCGAGACGATGCCGGTGAGGCGGTTCGCGGTGAGCGGCACGTAGGCCAGGCGCACGCCGGCGTGGATGGTGAAGTAGTCCACCCCTTGCTCGGCCTGCTCGACGAGCGTGTCGCGAAAGAGCTCCCACGTCAGGTCTTCGGCCTTGCCGTTCACCTTCTCCAGCGCCTGGTAGATCGGCACGGTGCCGATGGGCACGGGCGAGTTGCGCAGGATCCATTCGCGCGTCTCGTGAATGTTCTCGCCAGTGGACAGGTCCATCACCGTGTCCGCACCCCAGCGGATGGCCCACACCAGCTTGTCGACCTCTTCCTCGACGCTCGAGGTGACGGCCGAGTTGCCGATGTTGGCGTTGACCTTCACGAGAAAGTTGCGCCCGATGATCATCGGCTCGCTCTCGGGGTGGTTGACGTTGTTCGGGATCACGGCGCGGCCGCGTGCCACCTCGTCGCGCACGAATTCGGCGGTGATGTCCTGCTGCATCTTCGCGCCGAAGGCCTGGCCGCGCTGGGGCAGGCGCTCCGTCGCGAGCCGCTCGCGCAGTTGCGCCTTCACGAGGTTCTCGCGCACGGCGATGAACTCCATCTCGGGCGTGACGATGCCGCGGCGGGCGTAATGCATCTGCGAGACGCCGCGCCCCGCCTTGGCCCGGCGCGGCAGCGGCGCATGGGGCATGCGCAGCCTGGCGAGCGTGGGATCGTCGAGCCGGGCACGGCCGTAGGCGCTGCTGATGGCGGGGAGCAGCTCGGTGTCGCGGCGCTCTTCGATCCACGCCGCGCGCAGCGGCGGCAGGCCGCGGGTGATGTCGATCTGCGCCGCGGGGTCGGTGTAGGGGCCGCTCGCGTCGTACACGCGCAGGGGCGGGTTCGGCTCGTGTTGCTGTTGGCCGTCGGCGTCTTGCGTGAGCGTGTTGCTCAGCGAGATTTCCCGGAAGGGGACGCGAACGTCGGGCCGCGTGGCACCGAGGTACACCTTGCGCGAGCCGGCAAAGGGCTCGCGGGTGATGCGGCGCGAGAGAGCGTCGGTATCGACTTGCAGTTGGGTCTTGGCCATTCGTGCTCCAGGGGCTTCGTTGAAAGAGGCTTGCCTGGGTTTCGTGCTTCGCTTCGAAAAGCGGCGCACGAAAGGCCGTTGCACTTGATTCCTACGCGGGCATGATCCCGATCAGGTTCAGCGGGTTCCACTTCTGAAGTGGTCTCAGCCTCGACTTTCGTCTCGGCGCCCCGACAAGCAGGTGGCATCTTAGCGGCATTCGTTTTCTGCGCGCCATCGCACCCCTTCAAAGCACTTGCATGACATCCGAACACACCCACGAGTACCCGCGTGTGCTCTCGATCGCCGGCTCCGACAGCGGCGGCGGCGCCGGCATCCAGGCCGACCTGAAAACCTTCGCGGCGCTGGGCTGCTACGGCATGACTGCGATCACAGCGATCACGGTTCAGAACACCCTCGGCGTGTCCGGCGTCCATGCGCTGCCGGCAGAAACGGTGAGGGCGCAGATCGCCGCCGTGATGGACGACATCGGCGCGGACGCGGTGAAGATCGGCATGCTGCATTCGCCCGAGATCGTGCGAGTGGTGGCCGATGCGCTGCGGCACTACGGCGTTCGCAAGGTGGTGCTCGACCCGGTGATGGTGGCCACCAGCGGCGACCGGCTGATGGCGCCGGAGACGGTGGAGGTGCTGGTGCGCGAGCTGTTCCCGCTGGCCAGCGTCGTCACGCCCAATCTGGACGAAGCGGCGTTGCTCCTGGGCCGCGACATCACGAGTGCAGAGCAGCTCGAGGCCGCTGCACACGACCTGCTGGCGCTCGGGGCGCCCGCCGTGCTGCTCAAGGGCGGTCATCTGCGCGGCGACACCGTCGTCGACGTGCTGGCCTGCGGGCCGGGCGATGCGCAGCGCCTGCAGTCGCCGCGCATCGCGAGCCGCAACCTGCACGGCACGGGCTGCACGCT
>NZ_JACDCU010000096.1 GCF_013817365.1 Methylibium sp.
CGCGCCGAACCAGTCGGCCACGTACACGCGGGTGCCGTCGGGCGAGGCGTCGATCCCGACGGCGCCCTTGCCGGCCGGCAAGGTGTCGATGACACGCTGGGTGCGCATGTCGATCACCGAGACGGCATTGCTGTCGGGCGCCGTGACGAACACCTTGCCGGCCGGGCTCACCGCGACCACGCCGGCCGGCGACTTGGCCACGGGAATGGTCGCCGCGATCTCTCGGGTGGCTAGGTCGACCACCGAGACGCTGTGATCGCCCTGGTTGGTGATGTAGGCGAAGGGGGCGGTGCGTGCGGCCGCCGCAGAACAAAGCAGGCTCAGGCCGAAGATGAATTTGGTGGTCAGGGACATGAAGCGTGTGCGCGGCAAGGAGGGCCGATCTTGCCGCGTGCCGGTGCGTCACGCCCGCGGTCGGACTCTCGACCGCCCACCCACCGACGAGAGAATCGCGGCAACGCTCTCTCAGCGCACGCCGAGCTTGAACGCGATCATCGCGCGCAGCTTGTTCGGCGCCACGGGCTTGATGAGCAGGTGGAAGTCGTCGCGGCTGGCTTCCTCCTCGTGGCCGCTCATGGTGCTGCCGGTCACCAGGATGGCCGGCAGCGTGCTGCCGAAGGCGGTGCGCAGGCTCTTGAGCGCTTCGGTGCCGGTGCGCCCGTTCGGCAGCCGGTAATCGACGATGGCCAGGTCGGGCGCCGGCGGCTCGCCGCGCGCCCAGGCCTCGACAGCCTCCACCGACTCGAAGGCGTGGACCGTCGCGCCCCACCCCTTGAGCAGCACCACCAGACCTTCGCGCACGGCCGGCTCGTCTTCGACCACGAGGATGTCGCGGCGCTCCAGGGTGAGGCCGAGGCCCGGCTTGCGCGCGGCCGGCGCCAGCGGCTGCGGGCGCGGCGGCTTGCCGAGCGGCAGGGTCAGCGTGAACACCGTGCCGCGCCCGGGCACCGAGGCCAGGGCGAGCGGCGCATCCTGCAGGCGGGCCAGGCGCTGCACGATGGCCAGGCCCAGGCCCAGGCCCTTGGACTGGTTGGCCTGCAGCGGCGCATGCGCCTGCACCTGGTAGAACTCTTCGAAGATGCGCGACTGCTCGGCCGGCGCAATGCCCAGCCCGGTGTCCCAGACCTGCACCTGCACCTGCGTGCCGCGCCGCCGCGCGCTCACCAGAATGCCGCCGTCTTCGGTGTAGCGGATGGCGTTGGACAGCAGGTTGCGCACGATGCGGTCGACCAGCACCGGATCGCCGAACACCGGCAGGTCGCCGCCGCGAAAACGCAGGGCCAGGCCTTTCTCGAAGGCAGTGGGCTCGTACTGCAGCTTGAGACGCTGGAACACGTCGCGCAGCGCGAAGTGCTCCGGGCGCGGATCGACGCCACCGGTGTCGATCTTGGTGATGTCGAGCAGTTCACTGAACAAGCCCTCGAGCGCATCGACCGAGCTGTTGATGCTGTTGACCAAGTGGGTCACTTCCTCGTCGCCGCGGCTCTTGGCACGCAGCGCCTCGGCGAACAGGCCCATGGCGTGCAGCGGCTGGCGCAGGTCGTGGCTGGCAGCGGAGAAGAACTGGGTCTTGGCCCGGTTGGCCGCCTCGGCAATGCCGCGGGCCTGGTCGGCCGCAGCCTTTTCCACCAGCAGTTGCTGGGCCAGGCGCTCGGTGCGCAGCTTGAGCTGGGCCGACTCGGCGAAGCTGCGGCGGTAGGTGCGCCCGAGCAACATCGACATGCCGTAGATCAGCGCCACCACGCCGGCCATCTGCAGTGCCTTGGGGTCGTCGTGCGTGGCGACGCGCGCGATCGTCGGCAGGAAGCACAAAGAGATGAAGGCGAAGAAGACGCGGTACTGCGAGGCGAGCATCGCCACCGCGCCGACGCAGTAGCTGTAGACCGTGAGCAGCAGCGTGGTCTGGTGGAAGGGGCCGCCCTCGCCGTAGAACAGCCAGCCCGCCAGACCCCACATCGCTCCGGACGCCAGCGCGCCCGCGTTCCAGCGGCGCTGCCAGGTGAGCGCGGCGTCGCGCGCAGCGCTTTCGCCCGCGCGGTGATAGGCGCGCAGCGTGACGGCCCGCAGCACCCAGAGCAGCGCGAACATCGCCGCCCAGGCCAGCACCTCGGTGCGCGGCCCCACCGGCCAGAAGATAAGCACCAGCACGACGGCGCCGAGCATGTTGCCGCCCAACGAAACGGGGCCCTGCGCATAGGCGAAACGCACCGCATCGGGCAGCAGTTCGGCACGCGAGGCGGGCGGGGTGTGCGGCACGTCGTTTGCGCCGGTGGCGCCATGGGCACCGGCGACAGGGCTGGACACAGCGCTCGCACCGATGACGGCAGCGGCCGGGACGTCGGCGGTGGCGGATTTACGCACCGCTGCGGCGGTGCCGGCCATGCTCAACGCCCGCTGCGCCGCCAGGCGGTGATGCCGCCGGCTTGCTGCGTCATCTGGCTCACGGCCAGCACGGCCTGGGTGCGCGAGTTGACGTTGAGCGCGCGCAGCACGGCGGCCACGTGGTCCTTGACCGTCTCGACCGAGACGCCGAGTTCGCGCGCAATCAGCTTGTTGGGTTTGCCCTGCAACAGCAGCGCCAGCACGTCGGTCTGGCGCGGCGTCAGGCCGATGGCGCCCAGGCTGGGCGGGTTTTGCTGAAAGCCGCCTTGCGTCGATTGCGCGCCGACCACGCGCAAGTATCCCGGCGTGGTGTCGACATCGGCCGGCGAAGCCGCGCTGCTGTCGGCGCTGTTGCCGCCATCGGTGCCCATCGTCATCGGTGGCACGTAGATGCCACCCGACATGACCAGGCGCAGCGCCTCGAACAGCGTCTCGTTGCTGGCTCGCTTGGGCACGAAGCCCATGGCGCCCATGTCGATGGCGCGGATGACGTCGCTGGTGCGGTCGGATGCCGAGACCACCACCACCGGCAGCGCCGGGTAGGCGGCGCGCAGCTCGGTCAAGAGATCGAAGCCGTTCGCGTCACCGAGCTGCAGGTCGAGCAGCACCAGGTCGAACTCAGCATCTTCTTGCAGCGTGGCTCGGGCCGCGGCGGCACTGTTCGCACCGGCCACGGTCACGTCGTCGCCCAGGCCCTGTATCACCGATTTGAGGGCAGACAGGATCAGCGGGTGATCGTCGATCAACAGCACTTTCATCGCGGCGGCTTTCCAGTGAACCCGCGTCCATGGTAGCGGAGGGCAGCGGCGCAGCACCACGCCGGCCCATGGCGTTCTGGGGGTGGCCCCTGCCCCGGAACACGGGCTCCGGCCGCAGCGCTGAGACGCTGGAGCCAGCGGCTAGAGCTAGAGATAGCGCCGCGTCAGCGATTCGGCCACGCAGACCGGCTTGTCGGCGCCTTCGCGCTCCACGGTCGCTTCGACCGTGAGCTGCGCACCGCCGGCGATGGGCTCGTACGCGAGGAGGCGCAAATGCGCTCGAAGACGGCTGCCCACCGGCACGGGAGCGGTGAAGCGCACCCGGTTCAGCCCGTAGTTGATGCCCATGCGGGTATCGGCCACCGCGAAGGCGGTCTGGAAGAAGGCCGGCAACAGGCTCAGGGTGAGAAAGCCATGCGCAATGGTCGCGCCGAACGGGCCGGCCGCCGCACGCTCGGCGTCGGTGTGGATCCACTGGTGGTCGTCCGTGGCCGCGGCGAAGCGGTCGATGCGCACTTGTTCGACGAGAACCCATTCGCTCGTGCCGAGAGGTGCGCCAACCAGCGATTGCAGCTCGGTGAGGCGATCGAAGGTTTTCATGTCGTGCAAGGCGCCGCAGACGGCGACCGGGCGCCGCGCCCTGCTGGATTGCGGGGCAGACCGGCAGCCCTCATTCGGCCTGCGCCCATTGCGTCACCGGCCGCCATTGCTCGAGATCCTTCTCGACCCGGCTCGGCGCCACGTCCCACAAGGCCAGGCCGCGGGCCGCGAGGTGGATGTAGTTCTGCGTGTCGCGCAGGTGGCCGAGCAGCGGCACGCCCAGCGTGCCCAGGAAGGCTTCGAGCTGATCGGCAGAGATGGTGCCCTCGCGCACCCGGTTGCCGATCACCGCGATGGCGACGCGCTCGCTCTTGCGGCGTGCCAGAAGCTCGGTGATGAAGTCACGCGTGGCGTAGATGTCGAAGATGCTCGGCTGCAGCGGCACCAGCACGCGGTCGGCCAGCTTCATCACCGCGTCGAGCTTCCTGCCGTGCAGCCCGGCGGGGGTGTCGAGCACCACATGGGTCGTGCCCTTCGGCGGCTTGACCAGGCGGTCGATCGTCACTTCCCAGCCGGCCACCGCAGGCGCGGCCTGCGGGCGCAGCCCGAGCCAGGTGCGCGACGACTGCTGGCGATCGACGTCGCCCAGCATCACCGCATGCCCCTCGCGCGCCAGATAGCCTGCGAGGTTGGTGGCAAGCGTGGACTTGCCCACGCCGCCTTTCGGATTGGCCACCACGATCACCGTCATCGCTCGCCTCCACGCTCGGGGTTGTCGCCGGACAATGCGCGTCGATGGTAGCGGCTGCAGCGCCCCGCAAGGCCGTGCGGCATGCGAGCTCGCCGCCGCGCATGCCCCGGCATCACGGCGGCTTTCGACGCCTCACGCGAGGCCTGGACCTGGCCAGCACGTTGCTCAGATGGGCTCCGCGCGCCGTCCGATAGATGCCGAAATCGCGTTCGTCCAGTGTTGCGATGTCGTGCAACGCATCACACCGAACGCCGCCGAGTCGTAGCGCATCACCGTGCCAGTCCCCACTGATCCAGCATGAAGGTAAAGCTCAGCGACAGTTCCCACAGCGCGTCGAAGCGCCCCGACGCGCCGCCGTGACCGGCGTCGAGGTTGATCTGCAACAGCACGGGGTTGTCGTCGGTTTTCAGAGTGCGCAGCCGCGCCGCGTACTTGACGGGCTCCCAGTACTGCACCTGGCTGTCGTTGAAGCCGGTCTCCAGCAGCATGGCCGGATACGCGGCGCGCCGCAGGTTGTCGTAGGGGCTCCACGCGCGCAGCCAGGCGTACTGTTCGGCGAACTTCGGGTTGCCCCATTCGAGGAACTCGCCCACGGTGAGCGGCAGCGATTCGTCGAGCATGGTGTTGATCACGTCGACGAAGGGCACCTCGGCGACCATGGCCTTGAACAGCTCGGGCCGCTGGTTGACCGCGGCGGCGACCAGCAGCCCGCCGGCGCTGCCGCCCTTGATGATCAGGCGCGACGGCTCGGTCCAGCCTTGCTCGATGAGCGCCTCGGCACAGGCGATGAAGTCGCTGAAGCTGCGGTGCTTTTCGGCCATCTTGCCGGCGTCGTGCCAGGTGCGACCGAGGTCGCCGCCGCCGCGCACGTGGGCGATGGCGAACACGACGCCGCGGTCGAGCAGCGACAGCCGCGCGGACGAGAACTCCGGCTCGCTCGGGATGCCGTAGCTGCCGTAGCCGTAAAGCAGCAGGGGTTGCGGGCGGGCCTCGTTCGTTTGTTCGAGCGTGTGTTCGTCCGCTTTCGTGTTCGCCCCTGCGTTCGCCCGGAGATCGCGCCGGTACACGAGCGAGATCGGCACTTTCGTGCCGTCCGGGGCCGTGGCGTCGACGCGTTCGCTGGCGTAGATCGAGGCGTCGAAGCCGCCCAGCACCGGCTCGCGCTTCCTGAGCACGCGCTCGCGGATCGTCAGGTCATAGTCGTAGACCGTGGCCGGCGTGACGAGCGAGGTGTATTCGAAGCGGAACTGCACGGTGTCGAACTCGGCGTTGTCGAAGCCGCTGGCGCTGTAGACCGGCTCGTCGAAGGCGACGCGGTGCTCTTCGCCGCTGGCAAGGTCGCGCACGCGCAGCTGCAACGAGCCGGCAATTCTTTCGGTGACGACCAGGTGGCGCGCGAAGACGTCGGCCTCTTCGAGCATCACGTCGCCGCGGTGCGCGATCAGCTCGGTGGCCCGTGACAGGTCGGGTCGACGCGCGTCGATGCTCGCCAGCCGGTTGTTGCGGCCGGTGTCGTTGACGAGCAGGTAGAAGAGGCCCTCGCGGTGGTCGATCGAGTACTCGATGCCGCTGCGGCGCGGCAGCACGACCCTGGGCCTGGCGAGCGCGCGGTCGGCGTCGAGCACGCGCACCTCGCTGGTGTCGGCGCTGTCGATCTGCAGCACCACGTACCGATGGTCGCGCGTCTTGCCCAGGCCGAGGCTGAACGCCTCGTCCGGCTCTTCGAACAGCAGGCGGTCGGGCCGGCCGCTGCCGACGAGGTGACGCCACAACCGGTGAGCGCGCCGGGCCTCGTCGACCGTGAGGTAGTAGAGCGTGCGGTTGTCGTTGCCCCAGACCGCGCCCTCGGTGCGTTCGATGGCCAGCGGCAGCACGGCGCCGCTGGCAAGCTCCTTGACGTGCAGCGTGTAGTCGAGGCCGCCCGTCTCGTCGAGCGAGAAGGCGAGCCAGCGGCCGTCGGGGCTCACGTCGAAGCTGCCGAGCTCCAGATAAGGCTTGCCTTCAGCCATTTCGTTGAGGTCGAGCAACACCTCGTCGGGGGCGTTGGCATCGAAGTGCCGCTCTTTGCCGGCCGCCGCGCGGCGGATCTCCACCGGGTACTGGCGGCCGGCCAGCGTGCGGCTCGAGTACCACCACCGGCCGTCGCGGCAGGGCACGTCCTCGTCATCCTGCTGAATGCGCGCGAGCATCTCCTCGTAGAGCTGCTTGCGCAGGGCGGCGTGCGGCATGAACCAGGCAGCGGTGTGCGCGTTCTCGGCTAGGAGGTGCTTGCGCACGCGCGGATCGTCGCGCTCGCGCAGCCAGAAATAGTCGTCGATGCGGCGCTCGCCGTGGACGCTGACGTCCTTGGCCCGCTTGGGCGCAACGGGCGCCGCTTCGGGGTCGTGGGTGATGGGGGTTGTCGGCATGTCGCAGGAGCGATGAATTCCGGGCTTCGGCCGGAGGTGCCGGCGAAGCGCAGGATGCCACGGGGTCCGATACGTCATGTCCGGAGGGGCCGTGCCCACCGCGCTGCTGCGTGCGGCAGGGCACCGAGAAGGTCGCAAACGACAGGTGCGTGCCGCCGCCGCTTCGCTTAGGCTGGCCAAAGTGCACCTGCGATCCCGGCCGAACACCATGGAAATCTCGATACGGCGCATCTGCTGGTTCCTGCTTGCCTAGCGGCGGTGCTGGCCACCGCGACGGCGACCGTGGCAGCGCGGCGCGAACCGCGCGAGGTGCTTCTCTGGAGCGCGGTGGCGCTGGCGTTTTGCTACTTTTCGATCGACGAGGCGGCGACGCTGCACGAGCAGTTCAACATGCTGCTGCACTACGCCGTCGGCACGCCGCGCGGCATCGACGTGCTGAGCCTGACGCTCGTGGCGATCGTCGGCGCCGCCATGTTGCCCTTCGTGCTGCGATTGGACCGCCCGACGCGAGGCGCCATGTTCCTCAGTGCGGTGCTGCTGGTCACCGGCGGGGCCGGCATCGAGATCGTGACGAACAAGGTGCTCGGCCTTTCGGGCGAGCAGATCCGCGCTGCCCTGGTGATCACGCCGCTGGAGGAACTCCTTGAGATGCTGGCGGCGTTCGTCGTCATTCGCGCCTTGCTCAGACGACTGGCCGCCTCCGGCCCCAGCCTGGCGCTGCACTTCGTGGACACCGAGGTCGTCGCCGGCTCAGAGCGCGCGGCTGCACTCCAGACCGACCCGTCCGCGACCGCCCGTTGATCAACGCTCGAGGTTGTCGATCAAGCGCGTGCGACCGAGCTTGGCCGCCGCCAGAACGACCAGCGGCTCTTCGTCAAGCAGCCCCGCCTGCGGCAGCTGCAGATCCACGCGACGCCGTACCGCAACGTAGTCCGGCGCCCAGCCGCGTTGGCGCAGTCGCTCCATCGCCTTCCCTTCGACGTCGACGAAGTCACGCGCGCCGGCTGCGAGTTGCCTGTGCACCTCGCGCAGCGTGGCGGCGAGCTGCGGCGCCTCGGCGCGCTCGCTCGCGCTCAGATAGCCGTTGCGCGAACTCAGGGCCAGGCCGTCTTCGGCTCGCAAGGTCTCGCCGGCAAGCACTTCGACCGGCAAGGCGAACTGCCGCACCATGCCGCGAACGACCATCAGCTGCTGGTAGTCCTTCTTGCCGAACACGACGACGCGCGGCTGGAGGCACTGCAACAGCTTCATCACCACCGTGCACACGCCGGTAAAGAAGCCGGGACGAAAGGCCCCCTCCAGAATGCCGGCCAGTTCGGCGGGCGGTTGAACCGTGTAAGTCTGCGGCTCGGCATAGAGCTCGCGCTCGTCGGGCGCGAACACGAGGTCGCAGCCTGCGCCTTCGAGCAGTTCGCAGTCGCGTCCCAGGTCCCGGGGGTAGCGGTCGAAGTCCTCATTGGGGCCGAACTGCAGCCTGTTGACGAAGATGCTGGCCGCCACGGGCCCGCCGTTCTCGCGGGCGAGTCGTACCAGAGCAAGGTGGCCCTTGTGCAGATGGCCCATCGTCGGCACGAAGGCAGGCGCCGGTGCACCGGCCAGCGCGGCGCGCAACTCGGCAAGGGTGTGAACGATGCGCATCGGCTCTTGGCCTCCTTGACGGCCGGGCAGCAGACCGCGCGGCTTTCGTGAACCCGGAAAGCTCAGTAGGCGTGGACGGCTTCGTCGGGGAAGCTGCCGTCCTTCACTGCGGCCACGTAAGCTCGCACGGCCGCTTCGATCGAGGCGTGGCCGTCCATGAAGTTGCGCACGAAGCGCGGCAGCTTGCCGCGCGTGATGCCGAGCATGTCGTGCAGCACCAGCACCTGGCCGGCGGTGCCGGCACCGGCGCCGATGCCGATGGTCATGAGGCCCGGGCTGTCGGCCTGCACGTCGCGGGCCACGGTGGAGGGCATGAGTTCGAGCACCATCATCGCGGCGCCGGCCTCGGCCAGCGCCTTGGCATGGCGGCGCAGCGTTGCGGCGCCGGCTTCGTCCTTGCCCTGGATGCGGTAGCCGCCCAGCGCGTGCACGCTTTGCGGGGTGAGGCCGAGGTGCGCGCACACCGGCACGCCGCGCTCGACCAGAAAGTTCACCGTCTCCGGCGTCCAGCCGCCGCCTTCGAGCTTGACCATCTGCGCGCCGGCAGCCATCAGGGTGCCGGCATTGCGCAGGGCCTGGACCGGGTTCTCCTGGTAGCTGCCGAAGGGCATGTCGGCGATCAGGAAGGCCGACTGGGTGCCACGCGAGGTGCTGCGCGTGTGATAGCCGATCTGCTCCATCGTCACCGACAGTGTGCTGGGCTGGCCCTTGAGCACCATGCCGAGGGAGTCGCCGACGAGGATGCAGTCCACTCCCGCAGCATCGACCAGCGCGGCGAAGCTGGCGTCGTAGGCGGTGAGCATGGCAATTTTTTCGCCGCGCGCGTGCATCTCGCGCAAGGTGTGCAGCGTCACCGGCTTGCGGGCGGGGGGACGGTCGGCGGGCGACGTTTGGCTGCTCATGGTGCGGTGCGGCAATGGGTCGTGGATTCTAGACATGCACCTGCCTGCCTCGCACCACTGGCAGCGGCTCACGAACACAGGACAAAATCGCCTCATGAAAAAGTACGAGTGCGGCGTGTGCGGATTCATCTATGACGAAGCGCTGGGCCTGCCCGACGAAGGCATCACGCCCGGCACCCGGTGGGAAGACATTCCCGCAGACTGGCTGTGTCCGGACTGCGGCGTCGCCAAGAGCGACTTCGAGATGAGGGAGATCCGATGAGCGCTCCGGTGATCGTCCTGGGCAGCGGGCTGGCCGGCTACACGCTGGCCCGCGAGTTTCGCAAGCTCGACACCACCACGCCGCTGGTGGTGGTGAGCCGCGACGAGGCCGGCTTCTATTCGAAACCGATGCTGTCGAACGCGCTGGCCGGCAAGAAGTCGCCGGCCGCGCTGGTGATGAAGGCCGCCGCCACGATGGCCGCCGACCTCAACGCCACGGTGCTCGCGCGCAGCAGCGTCGCGGCGATCGACACCGCGGCACGCGGCATCACCCTCGACGATGGCCAGCGCCTCGCCTACCGCGACCTGGTGCTGGCACTCGGCGCCGATGCGATCCGCCTCTCGCTGGCCGGGGACGCGGCGGACGCGGTGCTCTCGGTCAACGACATCGACGACTACGCGCGCTTTGCCGAACGCCTGGAAGGGGTTCGGCAGGTCTGCATCCTCGGCGCCGGCCTGATCGGCTGCGAGTTCGCCAACGACCTGCTGCACCGAGGGGTGGCACCGATGGTCCTCGACCTCGCCGACCGACCGCTCTCACGCTTGCTGCCGCCGCAGGCCAGCAGCCGCCTGCGCGAAAAACTCGAAGCCGCCGGTGTGGCGTTTCGCTTCGGCGTGGCGGTCGCACGCGTTGATCACCGCGAGGGCGGTGGGCTGCGCCTGCAGCTCACCGACGGCAGTGCGCTCGAATGTGACCTGCTGCTCTCGGCCATCGGCCTGCGCCCGCGCACCTCTGTGGCCGCCGCCGCCGGCCTGGCGGTCGAGCGCGGCATCGTCGTCGATCGGCACCTCACCACCTCGGCCTTGCACGTGCACGCCATCGGCGACTGCGCGCAGGTCGAAGGCCATTGCCTGCCCTACGTGATGCCGCTGATGCAGCAGGCACGCGCGCTCGCCGCCACGCTGGCAGGCACCCGCACGCCGCTGGCCTACCCGGCCATGCCGGTGGTCGTGAAAACGCCCGCCTGTCCGACCGTGGTGTGCCCGCCGCCGATCGACGCTGCCGGCATTTGGGAAGTCGACGCCGACGAAGCGGGTCTCGAAGCCCGCTTCGTCTCAGGCGACGGCCGGCTGCTCGGCTT
>NZ_JACDCU010000449.1 GCF_013817365.1 Methylibium sp.
GGCCGCGACAGCGCCAGTTGCGTGGCAGCCAGGTTGGCGAGCACCGAGACCCGTCCCGGCACCAGGGCCAGCGCGGCAAGGAAGTGCTGCTGCGCCTCGGCGAAGCGGCGCGCGCCGAAGCAGGCCAAGCCATCGAAGAACAGCGTCTTCGCGCGTTCGAACGGGTCAGTGGTGGCGGGCTCGGGCATGTGAGAAGTTTCTTTGCCGGGCCGCCGAAGGATCGCAGCGCGTGGTGTCGGCCTGCAAGTGATGAACCGGGCGATTATCCGGTCCGCTCGCTCGCGTTTTCGCTGCTGCTCGTGTGCCGCTTCGCCCCCCGCGTTCAGCTCTGAGCCAGCGCCAGCACCGCCCGATCCACCGTGACCGTCCCATCGACCGCGATCACCACCGCGCCGACCTGGATGGCCGCAGCCAGTGCGCTCTTGCCGATGCGCCCCTTGCCCTCGCCGAACACGCGCATGAGCGCGTCGATGTCCTGGCCGCTGGCCTTCAGGCTGTAGCCGGCCTCACCGAAGCCGTCCCTCAGGTCGCCTTCGTCGGCGGTCTCGGCCTTCGCACCCGCATCGACCACGCGCGAGGCGATGTGGCCGGCCTGGCTGCGTTGCTGCGCGTGCAGCACCGCCGTATCGACGGTGACAGTACCGTCTTCATGGATGACGAGCGCACCGTCGGCAATAGCCTGGGCGAGTTCGTCTTCGGTCAACGCCCCGCTGCCGGAGGCGCCGTAGGTGGCGATGAGGCGGTTGACGGCGAAGGCGTCGGTGAAGTCGGTGCCGTCCTGGCCGGCCTTGAGGTCGTAGCGCGCTTCCTCGAAGCCGGCGATGAGCTCCTTGCGGTTGGCGTAGCCGTCGTTGGTGGAGCCGGCCTGCACGACGCGCTGGGCCAGGTTGAGCTGGTCGGTGTTCGGCTCGGCCGGGGCCTTGAGCTCGGGCGTGCCGCCCGGCAGGCTCTGTTGGGTGCCGCCGCCGCTGCCGGTGAGGGTCTGCAAGGCGCCGATGGCTGCAGCCTGTCCGACGGCGGCGTCGGCGTCGGCGCCCTTGTTCGGGTCCGAGTCGATGACGCTGTCGATGAGGTGATCCAGAGGCTTCTTGTTGTTCTCGAAGGCTTGATCGACCAGCCGGGTGCCGGCAGCAAAGCCCAGCGCGCCGCCGAACAGGCCGCCGACGAAACCGCCCACGGCAGCGGTCACCGGGCCGACGAGACTGCCGAGGGCCGCCCCGACCCGGGCGCCGACCGCCGCGCCGCCCAGGCCGAGGCTCAGGCCGCCGAACAGCTCCGCCAGCGCCTTGCGAGTGGCCGGTGCGCTGTGGTCGCCGTTCTTCACGTCGGTGTGGATGGCCTTGGCCAGGCCGTAAACCATGAGGGCATAGGCCGCCGCGTTCACACCCCGCCCGGTCAGGCGCAGGCCGCTCTTTACAGTGGGGTGTTCGAGGATCTGCGCGGCCAGCGCCTGCGAGCGCTTCCACAGGCTGGCTTCGGCGGCCTCGGCGATGGCAGCGAGGTTGGACGGGCCGTGAGTGGCGGCGGCGGCGCGGAGGTCGGTGTGGGCCGCCGTGCCGGCCGCAGTGCCGGCTTTGGTGAGGGCAGCGTCGGCTTGCCGGTGGGCTTGGGCGGGGACCACCTCATCGATCGTCACGTCGGTGCCGCCGATGTCGGCTTCGCCCGGCTCGCCTTCGGGTTCCTGCACCGTGAGAGGGTTGCCGACGAGATCGATACCTGCATCTATCAGCCCGGACTCTTCGGCTTCGCCCCGTGCCGACAAGGAGGCCTCGGCCGCATCATCCTCGGCGACGGCGATGTCGAACCGGTCACGGCTCGCCTGGTCGGCAGCGAGCCGCGCACGGTTGAAGGCCGCGAAGCGAGCGCCGAGCTCGTGCGGCTCCGAGTTCCCGATGTCGGCCAACGCCGACTGCGCCTCGGTGTCGATTACGCCTGCTGCCTGGTACAGGTTGATGGCTTCGACGGCTTCGCTTACGGACGCGAGAGCGTAACTCCGGACCTGCTTTGCGGCCCTCACTGCCGCGGCTGCATCCTCACCGCCTTCCAGGGCTTCGGCTTCGTCGATGGCCTGCTGGAACACCGCGTCCGATGAGGTATGGCCGGCGTTGTGCAGTGCCATGGGGCCGTCGCTGCGCAGTGCCCTGAGCGCGGCCACGGTGGCCGGATCGCCGCCTGCCGCCTCCAGCCGGTCGGCGGCGGTATCGATGGCGTCGTTGGACGTCTGGTTGGCCGTGTCGGCCATGTCGATGGCCGACGACACGAGCTGCTGTGCCGCGATGCGGTAGGTGGCCGCACGTGATACCTGCGCTCTTGTGGCGTAGTCCAGCGCGTGGCCCGCGTTTTGCCGTGCTTCGCGGGCGGTTTGAGCCAATCCGGCATCCCCGGGATTCGCCTGGGCGGCCTCCTCGGCGGTGCGGGCGGCGACGGTGGCCGCCGCCGCCGCGGAGCGCGCCTCTCGTGCGAAGTCGTCGGCGGCCGTGGTATCGATGAAGCCGAAGATATCGCCGTCGCCTGCCGCGAGCGTCGCCTGGTGCGTCACGTCGGCCGCTTGATCGGCCGCCGCCGCGGCCCGGGTCGCCAAGTCGCCTGCGGCGCCACGGAAAACCGGGGGACCGTCCGGCGCAGCGGTGTCGGTCTCGCGCATTTGGCGCCGGCCGCCGGCACGGTGCAGGCTGACGGTGGGCGTGTCCGCAGGAGGGCTCGGCGATCCGCCGGCTTCACTCAATGCGGCGTACAGCGCACTGAGCGCCTGCCCGTCGCGCGAGAGCGATGCGGGTTTGAAGAGGCGGCGGGACGCGGCGGCGGAACGATGGGAGGCGTCGGTGATTTTCATAAGTTGGCGTACGTACTGATCCGTTCGACGGAATTCAAGCTCGCCCCTTCCCACCCGCCGCCCAGCGCCCTGACCAGGCCCACGGTCGCCTGATACCGTGCCGAGCGCACCTGCAACGCCTGCCTGCGGTTGAAGAGCTCGCTGCGCTGCGCGTCGAGCAGCTCGAGCTGGCTCACATAGCCGTTGCGCCAGCGCGAATTGGAAAGCAGGGTGGCGCGGCTGGCGGCGGCGACGGCGCGGGACTGCGCTTCGGCCTGTTGCGAGAGAAGGCGCAGCGCGGAGAGCTGGTCTTCGACATCGCGGAACGCCACGAGCACCTGCTCGCGGTAACCGGCAAGTGCAGCGTCTAGTTCGGCGCTCGCGTTCTGCACGCCGGCCTCGCGCCGGCCGCCG
>NZ_JACDCU010000097.1 GCF_013817365.1 Methylibium sp.
TCGATCGCTACGAGCGAGAGCGCGCCGTCCTGCTTGGTGGCGTGTCGCACGATCTGCGCAGTCCGCTCGCGCGTATCCGGCTCGCGGCGGAGTTGCTGCCAGACACGGCAGGCGGTCAGGCCGCGGTGGCCTCCATTGTTCGAAACGTCGACCATCTCGATCGCCTGATAGAGAGTTTTCTAGACTACGTGCGTGCCAGCGAGCTGTCGATGGACGAGGACGTCGACCTGGCCGTGCTGGCCCGTCATGCCGCAGCGCAGTTCGAGTGCGCTTCGGAGGATCTTGTCGTCGTCGCCCCGCACACCTTGAGCTTGCCGCGTGCCAATGCGCTGCTGCTCGAACGCCTGATGGCCAACCTGATCGACAACGCCCTCAAGCACGGTCGGCCCCCGGTAAGCCTGACGCTGAGCGCCTTGCCCGGCTGCGGCAGCGTGTGCATCGTGGTCGAAGACGCCGGCGAGGGCATCGCGCCGCACGCCGCCTTGCACCTGCAGGAAGCGTTCGCACGCGGCGACGGCAGCCGGGGCCTGCCGGGCACCGGCCTGGGACTGGCCATCGTCCGGCAGGTCGTGACCCGGCTCGGCGGTGAGTTGTCGTTCGACCGGTCGGCTGAGCGACAGCATGTGCGCGTGACACTGCCGCGCACCCTCTGATCCGCCTGCGCGCGAACCACCCGGCACGGCCGGGCCGCGATTCGACCAAGTCCGAGCCGATTGCGACGTCACTGTCGCAAAACGTCGCATCACGCTGAAGAGGATGCCGGTGTTGCCTCCTACGATGGATCGAAACCAGCCGGGTGATGACCGGTATGTCGATTCGCCCGCCCATGCCTCGTCAATACGCCCCGAAGTGTTCACTCGTCTCGCCATCGACCTTCGGAGTTCAGCCCTCGCGCGCGTACCGCCGCAGCCCGTTGAGCAGTGCCTGTGCAGGTTCGCGCAGCCACTGGCTGTGGGCGGCAGGCGCCTTGTTGTCCCAACTGGCCTGCACCACGGTGGGCCCGGACTTCGAGGCGCCTGAGGCGGCCTTGCAGCCTGCTTGGTCCTCGTCGAGTGCCGCAACAGCGGCGCCCATCACGAGCGATGACTCGGACGCGTTCTGGGCCAGCTTCAAGGATCCGGTCCTGCTGAGCCTGCTGCGTCGTGCCGAGGCCCAGAGCCTCACGCTGCAAAGCGCCGCCAAGCAGGTCGAACAGGCTCAGGCCATCGTTCGGACGACGCAGGCGACGGCACGCCCTAACGTCCAACTCAACGTGGACAGCAGTTATGCACAGCCCGACTTCGCCTCTAGGCTCAGGGGAACGAACGACGGCACCACAACCGACCAGGCCTTGGGCCAGGTTTCGTGGGAGATCGACTTCTGGGGCAAGCAGCGCCGCGCCCTGGAAGCCGACCTCGCCACGCTGCAGGGCACTCGGGCGGCCCAGGCGGCGGCGCGGCTGTCACTGAAAGCCAGCGTCGCCAGTGCCTACTGCAACGTGCGCCTGTACGAGCGCCGATTGGCCGTGGCGCAGGCGAACTTGTTGCAGCAGGCGGAGAACATGCGCGTTGCCGAGGCCCGTTATCGCCTTGGCGCTTCTTCAGAGCTGGACTGGCGGCAGGCCCAAACCCAGTACGCCCAGACCCAGGCGCAAGTGCCGGTGCTGCGCAGCTCGCTGGCAGAGTTCCAGCGCAGCGTGAGCGTGCTCCTGGGCGAAACGCCCGACACCTTCGCGCGAACCCAGCCGTCCGCGGCGGCTCTGCCGGCCGTGCCGCTGGCTGTGGCACGCGGGGCGCCAGTGGACCTGTTGCGCCGCCGACCCGATGTGCAGCAGGCCGAGATGACGGCAGCGGCGCAGTCGGCCCGCATCGGGCAGGCGCAGGCGGCGCTGTACCCGTCGTTCTCGTTGTCCGGCTCATTCGGCTATTCGACGACAGCGGGTCTCGGTGAGCTGTTCCGGTGGGACAGCCGGGCGCTGAGCGCCGGTGCCGGCCTCGTGCTGCCCATCTTCGACCGCGGCCGCCTGACGAGCCAGGTGCTCGTGCAGGACAGCCTGTTCGCCCAGGCCGTGCTGGCCTATCAGAACCAGGTGCTCCAGGCACAGCAGGAAGTCGAGGATGCGCTGGGCTCGGTCGCTGCCTACAGTGCGCAAACGCAAGATCTGCAGGCGGCCGACGCCGCGGCCACGCGCAGCGCCGAGCTGGCGATGACGCGCTACCGCGCCGGACAGACCGACTACACCACAGTCAGCAGCGCCGAGCAGGCGCGGCTGCAGACGTCCGATTCGCTGGTCCAGGCACAGGGCGCGCTGCTGCAGGCCCACATCAGCACCTGGCGGGCGCTCGGCGGGGGCGGGACGATGTCGCCCGCGGTCAGCCACGCGCTGCAAACCGAACCCCTGGCCGGGCCGTGAAGAAGCGCCCCAGCCTGTCGCTCGCTGCGTGGTGTCTGTGCGGCCTGCTTGCTGCATGCGGCGGGGACTCGCCATCGACCGCGCCCCCTGCCGCTGCGGTCGTCGTCGAGGTGAGTACCGTCGAAGCCGCCCGCATTCAGGACGTGCTGGCGCTCGACGGCATGGTGGCTCCGAGCCGCAGCGTGGACCTGATGGCGCGCGTGGCAGGTGTGCTGGAGGCCGTGCACTTCAAGGATGGCGATGCAGTGCGGCGCGGCCAACTGCTGTTTTCCATCGAGGATGCCGGCTACGTCGAACAGGTCAAGCTCAATCAGGCCCGCCTTGATCAAAGCCGCAGCGACTACCGGCGTCAGGTCGCCCTGTTGAAGGAAAACGCCAGCTCGCAGGCCAGCGTGGACGTGGCGCTGTCGAACCTGCGACAAGCCGAGGCGAACCTGCGGCTGGCGCAGATCAGCCTGGGCTACACGCAGATCCGTGCCCCATTCGACGGCGTGATGGGCCGCCACCTGGTGGACGCCGGCAACTACGTGGGGGCCACGTCCGGTGGCACGACGCTGGGCACCGCGATGCAGATCAGCCCGGCCTACGTGAATGCGGCAATCGGCGAGCGCGACGCGCTGCGTTTGCGCGAAAAGGCTGTGGCCGCCGGTCGTAGCGCCGCCGCGCGCGAGCGCGGTGACGTGGCGGTTCGCGTGAAGCTGCAGAACGAGGACGAGGCCAGCGAAAGCGGGGTGCTCGACTTCATCGACCGCCAGCTCGCGCAGGGCACCGGCACGATCGCCGTGCGTGGGCGCTTCGCCAATGAACGGCGACATCTGGTGCCGGGCTTCTACGCCCGCTTGATCATCGATCTCGGAGAGCCGCGCAGTGCGGTACTGATACCCCGTACGGCGGTGCTGGGCGACCAGCAGGGCGAGTTCGTCTACGTGGTGGACGAGGCGCGGATCGCGCGCCGCAGGGCTGTCAGCACCGTGGCCGCCAGCGACGAGCGCCGGGAGATCGTGCGCGGCCTCGCCGCGGGCGAACGACTCGTGGTGCTGGGCCAGGCCAAGCTCGGCGATGGGCAGGCGGTTCTGTTCGGACCGGCCGGCCGGAGCGGGGTCACGCAGTGATCGCGCAGTTCTTCATCGAGCGGCCGGTCATGGCCAACGTTCTCGCCATCCTGATGCTGCTGCTGGGCTCGGTCGCGCTGCTGGGCCTGCCGGTGGCTCAGTACCCCCAGCTCACGCCGCCCACCGTCCAGGTCTCGGCCACCTATCCCGGCGCCAATGCCAAGGCGGTGCAGGAAGTGGTGGCGCGCGCCATCGAGCAGCAGGTCAACGGGGTGGAGGGCATGCTGTACATGCAGTCCAACTCGTCCAACGACGGTCGCTACGTGCTGACCGTGAGCTTCGCCGTGGGCACCGACGCGGACTTGGCCCAGGTGGCCGTGCAGAACCGCGTCGCCATCGCGCTGCCGCTGCTGCCCAGTGCAGTGCAGCAGCAGGGTGTGGTGACCAAGAAGAAGTCCACCGCCATCCTGCAGATCGTGACGCTCACCTCCCGCGATCCGGCGCACGACGGTCTGTTCCTCAGCAACTTTGCCAACCTGCAGTTGCGCGACCGGCTGGCCCGCTTGCCCGGGGTGGCCGACGTCACCGTTTTCGGCGTGGGCGCCTACAGCATGCGCATCTGGCTCGACGCGGCGCAGATGCGCCAGCGCGGCCTGAATCCGTCGAACGTGATCAGCGTGGTGAGCAAGCAGAGCCAGCGGGTCGGCGCCGGGCAGATCGGCATGCCGCCGGCGGCGCCGGGGCAGCAGCAGCAGCTCACCATCACGGTGGACAGCCCCTTGTCCAGTGCTCAAGAGTTCGGCGAGCTCATCGTGGCCACGGCGCAGGACGGCAGCGTCACGCGGCTGCGCGATGTCGCGCGGATCGAGTTGGGCAGCCAGAACTACACCAAGCTTTCACCTTCGACGGCAAACCGGTCGGCGGCATTGCCATCTACCAGTTGCCGGAAGCGAACGCGCTCGACACCGCCGAAGCCGTGCGCACCGAGATGACCCGCCTGGCGGCGCAGTTCCCCAAGGGCTTGCGCCACGACGTGCCCCTGGACACCACGGTCTTCGTCACCGCCTCGATCGATGAGGTCTACAAGACGCTGCTGGAAGCCGGCGTGCTGGTGCTGCTGGTGATCCTCGTGTTCCTTCAGGACTGGCGGGCGACGCTGGTACCCGCCACCACCGTGCCCATCACCGTCATCGGCGCTTTCGCGGCGATGGCGGCACTGGGTTTCAGCATCAACCTCCTGACCTTGTTCGCCATCGTGCTGTGCATCGGCATCGTGGTGGACGACGCCATCGTGGTCGTCGAAGGCGTTTCCCAGCACATGGCCGAGGGCATGCCGCCGCGCGAGGCGGCGGCGGCCGCGAAGCACGAGCTGCTGGGGCCCATCATCGGCATCACGCTGGTGCTGACGGCGGTGTTCCTGCCGGCGGCCTTCATCCCCGGCATCACGGGACAGATGTACCGGCAGTTCGCGCTCGTGATCGCGGCCACCGCGGTGCTGTCGGGCATCAACGCCATCACGCTCAAGCCCACGCAGTCGGCACAGTACCTGCGGCCGCACGACCCAGGCCGCCGGCGCAATGCCTTCACGCGCGGCTTCAACGCGGTGTACGGCCGCACCGAGGCGGGCTACATCCGCCTGATCCGTGCCTTGCTGGCGCATCGCTGGGCCAGTGCCGCCGTGGCGATGGTGCTGATTGCGGCGGCCGGTGCGGGTTTCCTGCGCATTCCCACCGGCTTCATTCCCACCGAGGACCAGGGTTACGTGATGGTGGCCCTGCAGCTGCCCGACGCCGCTTCGCTGCAGCGCACGGAGCGCGCGGTGCAGCAGATGGTGGACGCAGGGCTCGCGCTGCCGGGTGTGAACCATGCCATCGCCATCGGCGGTGGTTCGCCGCTGGACGGCAACGCACCGCTGCCCAATGCGGGGCTGGTGTACTTCGTGCTGAAAGACTGGGCCGAGCGGGGCAAGAGCCCGGGACAAGACCTGCTGAGCATCTACGAGCGACTCAACGAACAGCTGGCTCGCATGCCCGAGGCCACAGGCCTGGTGCTGGTGCCGCCGCCAATCAACGGCCTCGGTTTGTCGGGTGGATTCCAGATGCAACTGCTGCTGACCGATGGCAGCGGCGACTACACCCGCCTGGGCGAAGCCGCCGATGCGCTGGTGTCTGCCGCCAGTGCCGACCCGCGCATCCAGCGGGTGTTCACGCCGCTGCGCGTGGCCGTGCCGCAGGTCAAGCTGGAACTTAACCGCGCGCGGGCCGAGGCACTGGGCGTGTCCATCGGCGACGCTTACGACGCCCTGCAAAGCTATCTCGGCGCCAGCTACGTCAGCCAGTTCTCGAAGTACGGCCAGAACTACACCGTGTTCGTGCAGGCCGATCAGGCGTTCCGCGCGGACATCCGGGCCATCGGTCAGCTCACCGTGCGCAGTCGTTCAGGCGTCATGGTGCCGATCAATGCCTTTGCGCATTTCTCCGACACCACGGGCCCGGCCGTGGCATCGCAATACAACCTGATGCCCACGGCGGCGGTGGTGGGCGCGGCCAACACCGGCTTCAGCTCCGGCGAGGCGCTGGAACTGATGGAGGGGCTGGCGGCGAAGGTACTGCCGCCCGGCGTGAGCTACGAATGGACGGCCATGTCCTACCAGGAGAAGCTGGTCGGCGGCAGCGTGGGACTGGTCTTCGGGCTCGCGCTCTTGCTGGTGTACCTGGTGCTGGCGGGTCAGTACGAATCCTGGTGGACACCGCTGCCGGTGGTGCTGGCGGTGCCGCTGTCGCTGGTGGGCACGGTGTCGGTGCTGCTCGCCGTGGGCCTGCCCAACAACATCTACGTGCAGATCGGCCTGGTGCTGCTGATTGCCTTGTCGGCCAAGAACGCGATCCTGATCGTCGAGGTGGCGCACGAACTGCACCGGCACGGGATGGATGTGGCCGAGGCCGCGTTGGAAGGGTCGCGCCGGCGGTTCCGCCCCATCCTGATGACGTCCTTCGCCTTCATCCTCGGCGTGGTGCCGTTGCTCTTGAGCAGTGGCGCAGGGGCCGCTGCGCGCAAGTCCATCGGCATCACCGTCTTCTCGGGCATGTTGGCATCCACGGTACTCGCGGTGGCGTTCGTGCCGGTGTTCTTTCTCATCGTCGAGCAATGGCAGGAGCGGCGCCGCGTCCGCCCGGCCCGGTCGAATGCAGCCACCACTTCCCAACCCCTCGGAGAGACACCATGAAACGCATCCATGCGGCCGCCCTTTGCTTTGCCGTGCTGATGACCGGCTCGCTCGCCGGCTGCCAGACCGCCAAGCCTTCGGCGCAGCCGCAGCCCGAAGGTTCGGGCTTCTTGAGCGACTATGGCCGGCTCGCCAAGGAAGGCTCGCTGCGCAATCGCCACCTGGCTTACGCCGACCCTTCCGGGGGGACGCGAAAGGTGCAGACCCTCCATTTGTTGCCGGTGGTGCGCTTTCCGGCGCGTGCGGCGTTCGACGGCGTCGACGAGGCAGTGGTGGCCGACGTACTGACCTACGTCGAGCAGCGGCTGCGTGCGCAACTGAGCGGCCGGGTCGTCCTTGCCAAAGCCCCCGAAGCGGCGGACGTCACGCTGCAAGTGGCGCTCACCGGCATGGCGGCACAGCCCGAAGGCAAGACCGCGCTGGACCTGGTGCCCTTGCGACTCATTACCGCCCCCATCAAAAACATGGCATGGGGCAAGGCGCTGGAAGCGGCCGCGACGCTGGAGCTGCGCGTGGTGGACGCCAGGTCGGCGAAGGTGCTGCGCGAGGCGCTGTACCAAGTGGCCGGCGAAGGCATCGGCCGTGCCGACAGCGGGACGACCCGCGTGACTCTCGATTCCCTGAAGCCCGCGCTCGATAGCTGGGTCGCAGGCGTTGCCGATCAGGTAGCACCCCGGCCCTGACACACCCCCTCTGTTCCCCATCCCTGTTCCCCAACCCTTAACCCAAGGAGATTTCATGAAACGTGCCGCTTCCCGTTCCCTGCTCGCCGGCTCCGCTGTCTTCGCGTTGATGACCAGTGCCACCGCGTTTGCCCAGGGGGCCCACGCCGAGCAACTGGAAGAACGCTTCACCGCTGCCGACAAGGACGGCGACGGCAAGCTCACGCTCGAAGAAGCGAAGGCCGGCATGCCGCGCGTCGCCAAAGGCTTCAGCCGGATCGACAAGGACAAGAACGGCCACATCACGCTGGATGAGCTGAAGGTGGCAATGTCCTCAAGGGGGGAGTGACGAATCGCTCTGTTCCGTCTCCGATGCCAAATCTTCCGTCCTGACTCCTGTTCCCTGCGTGCACTGAGAACGGCGCAGCGAAACCCTTCGGTCGTGGAAAAGCCGCCCGAAGGCGGCCTTTGCCGTGGAACGAGCATCGACAGCGTCAACGATCGACGCGGCGGGCTCGACGGCTCACTCCGCGTGCCCGTCGACTCACCGCACGCGCCCTTCCTTCCATGCGCCGAGCAGCTTTTCATACGCGATCGTCTGGCCATCGGGCTTCTCGTTGGCCAGCTTCTTCCACGGCGCGCCCTCGTCGCTCAGGTACTTGGCCGGGTCGCCCTTCGGGTTGAGCTTGGGCGCGCACTTGGCCATGCCCGCGCGCTCCAGCCGGGCCATCACTTCGTCCATCTCCTCGGCCAGCGTGTCCATCGCGCCCTGCGGCGTCTTCTCGCCCGTGACTGCCTGCGCCACGTTTTTCCACCACAACTGCGCGAGCTTGGGGTAGTCGGGCACGTTGGTGCCGGTGGGCGTCCAGGCCACGCGCGCCGGGCTGCGGTAGAACTCGACCAGACCGCCGAGCTTGGGCGCCATGTCGGTCATGGCCTGGCTCTGGATGTCGCTCTCGCGGATGGGCGTGAGGCCGACGATGGTCTTCTTGAGCGACGTGGTCTTGGCGGTGATGAACTGCGCGTACAGCCAGGCTGCGGCCGTCTTGTTCGGGTCGTGGTCGGCGAAGAAGGTCCACGAGCCGACGTCCTGGTAGCCGTTCTGCATGCCCTCCTTCCAGTACGGCCCGTTCGGTCCCGGTGCCATGCGCCACTTCGGCGTGCCGTCCTCGTTGACCACCGGCAGGCCGGGCTTGACCATGTCGGCCGTGAAGGCCGTGTACCAGAAGATCTGCTGCGCGATCTGGCCCTGCGCGGGGACGGGGCCGGACTCGCCGAAGGTCATGCCGGTGGCCTCCTTGGGCGCGTACTCCTTCATCCAGTCGACGTACTTGGTCAGCGCGTAGACGGCGGCCGGCGAGTTGGTAGCGCCGCCGCGCGAGACGGAGGCCCCGACCGGCGTGCACTTGTCGTCGGCCACGCGGATGCCCCATTCATCGACCGGCATGCCGTTCGGGATGCCGACGTCGGCCGTGCCGGCCATCGATAGCCACGCATCGGTGAAGCGCCAGCCGAGCGAAGGATCCTTCTTGCCGTAGTCCATGTGGCCGTAGATCGGCTTGCCGTCGATCTGCTTGACGTCCTTGCTGAAGAAGGCGGCAATGTCTTCGTAGGCGCTCCAGTTCAGCGGCACGCCGAGGTCGTAGCCGTACTTGGCCTTGAACTGCTCCTGCAGTTCCTTGCGCGCGAACAGGTCGGCGCGGAACCAGTAGAGGTTGGCGAACTGCTGGTCGGGCAGCTGGTAGAGCTTGCCGTCCGGCGCGGTGGTGAAGCTGGTGCCGATGAAGTCCTTGATGTCCAGGCCGGGGTTGGTGTAGGCCTTGCCGGCGCCGGCCATGTAGTCGGTGAGGTTGAGGATCTTGCCGTAGCGGTAGTGCGTGCCGATGAGGTCGGAGTCGCTGATCCAGCCGTCGTAGATGCTCTTGCCCGACTGCATCGAGGTCTGGAGCTTTTCGACCACGTCGCCTTCCTGGATGAGGTCGTGCTTCACCGTGATCCCGGTGATCTCGCCGAAGGCCTTGGCCAGCGTCTTGGATTCGTACTCGTGCGTGGTGATGGTTTCCGAGACGACCGAGATCTCGTTGACGCCCAGCGCCTTGAGCTTGGCGGCGGCGTCGGCAAACCACTTCAGCTCGGCGGCCTGCTGCTCCTTGCTCAAGGTCGAGGGCTGGAACTCGCTGTCGATCCAGCGCTGGGCGGCGTCGCCCGTGGCCGCCGTCGCGGGCGTGGTGGAGGGTGGTGCCCCGGGGGTCTGCGTCGCCGTCGGGGACGCCGGCGCCGGGACGGGCACGGCCTCCTCCTTCTTGCCGCAGGCCGCCAGGACCAGCGCGGCTGCGGCGGCCATCACGGTGTACTTGAGATTCATCGTCGGTCTCCTCTTTGTTCGCTTCCCCGTCTGCATCCAGATGGATCGGCCCCGGGGAAGTGGGTGGGCCGCATCTCTTGCCGAATCCTGTTCAGCCTCTTCTCATCACGAAGGCGAGTGCCGCCATCGACAGCACGAAGCCGAACCACACGCTCGGCTCGCTTTGCAGCGAGAGCCACTCCATCAGGTGGCCCGACAGGGCCAGGAAGGCGAGGTTGATGTAGGCCGCGCCCAAGAGGCCGATGAAGAGCCGGTCGCCGCGCGTGGTCGCCATCGGCAGGAAGCCCTTGCGTTCCACCGTGGGCGACTTGATCTCCCACAGCGTCATGCCGGCGAGCATGAGCACGATGCAGGTGAAAAACACCGCCACCGGGAGGGTCCAGGCCATCCAGTTGAACATTTGCATATCTCCTGTCTTCGCTTCGCTCAGACTCTTCCCATGGCGAAACCCTTGGCGATGTAGTGCCGCACGAACCAGATCACGATCGCGCCCGGCACGATGGTCAGCGTGCCGGCCGCGGCGAGCACGGCCCAGTCCATGCCGGAGGCGCTGACGGTTCGCGTCATCGTCGCGACGATGGGCTTGGCGTTCACGCTGGTCAGCGTGCGCGCCAACAGCAGTTCGACCCAGCTGAACATGAAGCAGAAGAAGGCCGCCACGCCCACGCCCGACTTGATGAGCGGGATGAAGATGGTGAGGAAGAAGCGCGGGAACGAGTAGCCGTCGATGTAGGCCGTCTCGTCGATCTCGCGCGGCACGCCGCTCATGAAGCCCTCGAGGATCCACACCGCCAGCGGCACGTTGAACACCAGATGCGCCAGCGCGACGGCCAAGTGCGTGTCCATGAGCCCGAGCGTCGAATAGAGCTGGAAGAAGGGCAGCAGGAACACCGCCGGCGGCGTCATGCGGTTGGTGAGCAGCCAGAAGAAGACGTGCTTGTCGCCGAGGAAACGGTAGCGC
>NZ_JACDCU010000450.1 GCF_013817365.1 Methylibium sp.
GGCGAAGATCCGTGCGGCGGGCGGCGAGGCAATGACGGTGCAGGCCGACGTTGCCGACGAGGCCGCGGTTCAGCGCCTGTTCGAGGCGGTGGACGGTGCCTTGGGGCGCATCGACATCGTCGTCGCCAACGCCGGCCTGCAGCAGGACGCCGCCATCGCCAGCATGACTCTCGCGCAGTGGCAAGGCGTGCTCGACGTCAACCTGACGGGGCAGTTCCTTTGCGTGCGCGAGGCGGTTCGGCGCTTCCTGGCCCAGGGGGTGGCGCCGGTGTCCCGGGCGCGGGGCAAGATCATCTGCATGAGCTCGGTGCACCAGCGCATCCCCTGGGCGGGCCGCGCCAACTACGCGGCGTCGAAGGGCGGTGTCACGCTGCTGATGCAAAGTGTGGCGCAGGAGGTCGCGGCCCAGGGCATCCGCGTCAACGCCATCGCGCCGGGCGCGATCAAGACCTCGATCAACGAGGACGCGCGGGACACGCCCGAAGCCGAGCAGGCACTGCTGAAGCTGATTCCCTACGGCCGGATCGGCGAGCCCGACGACGTGGCACGCGCCGCCGTCTGGCTGGCCTCGGACGAAGCCGACTACCTGACCGGCACCACCCTGTTCGTCGACGGAGGGATGAGCCTGTATCCCGCCTTCCGTGACAACGGCTGAGACGGGCGCGGCGGGCGGCGCCCGCTCGCCACGTTACCGGCCGATCGGTGACTACGCGCTGATCGGCGACTGCCATGGCGCGGCGCTGATCGGCAGCGACGGCAGCATCGACTGGGCGACGCTGCACCGCTTCGACGCCGACCCGGTGTTGTGCCGGCTGCTCGATGCCGGCCGCGGTGGGTTCTGGTCGTTGCGCCCGCGTGGCGCGCACACCGCCGCGCGCGCCTACCTGCCCGGCACCAACATGCTGCGCACGGAGTTCAGCACGGCGTCGGGTTGCGTCGCCGTCACCGACTTCATGCCCGTCGGCCGCCGGCTCGACGCCGGTGTCAACGACTACGTGCACCTGAACGCGCCGGCCTGGATCGTGCGGCGCGTCGAAGGGCTGCAGGGCAGCGTCGAGCTCGAGACCGCATACCGGCCGTCGTGCGAATTCGCGCGCAGGCGGCTGACGCTGGTGGCCGAAGACGGCGCACTGCGCGCGGGCGCCGAAATGCCCACGCTCTTCGGCGACCTGGCCTTTGTCGTCGATGGCGACTGCGCGCATGCCGGGTTCCGGGTCAGCGCCGGCGATCGGCGCGACCTGGTGCTGGCCGGTAACGCCGTCGAGGGCGATCCGCCGACCGCGCGCGTCGACGAATTCTTCGCCGCCACGCGTGCGTTCTGGGAAGAGTGGATCGCCTATTGCCGCTACCGCGGTCCCTTCGAGGAAGCGGTGCGGCGCAGTGCGCTGACGCTGAAGCTGCTGACCTATGCGCCGACCGGCGCCATCGTCGCGGCGCCCACCACGTCGCTGCCCGAGGCCGTCGGCGGCCAGCGCAACTGGGACTACCGCTACTGCTGGGTGCGCGACTCGTCGTTCGCCCTTTACGCGCTGGCGGTGCTGGGCTACAGCGGCGAGGCGCAGTGCTTCCACGAGTACCTGCTGCGCGCCATCGTGCGCTCGCTGCCCGAAGTGCGGCCGATGTACGGCATCGACGGTGCGCTGAAGCTCGACGAGGCGACGCTGGACCATCTGGAGGGCTACCGGGGCAGTGCGCCGGTGCGCACCGGCAATGGTGCGTACCTGCAGCACCAGATCGATGTTTACGGCCAGATGCTCGACCTGTCGCTGATGTACCAGCGCCTGGGCGGTCGGCTTGCCCCGCAGTACCGGCGCCTGCTCGCGGCGGTCGCGAAGTTCGTCGCCGCGCACTGGCGCGAGCCGGACCAGGGCATCTGGGAGATGCGCGGGCCGCCGCGCCACCACGTGCACGGCAAGCTGATGAGCTGGGTCGGGCTGGACCGCGCCGCGCGGCTGCTGGGCGGCGAATGGACCGGCCTCGCGCGCGAAGTGGCGGACGACATCCGCGCGCACGGCATCTGCCCGAAGGACGGGGCGCTTCAGCAGGCCTACGACGGCAGCACCGACGCCGCGGTCCTGCTGGCGCCGATGCTCGGCTTCGAGATGGCGTCGGGCATGCTGGAGGCAACCATCGCCCGCGTGCGCCGTGTGCTGGGCCGCGGCGACTTCGTCGCGCGCTACGTGGGCGAAGACGGCCTGGACGGCGAGGAGGGCGCGTTCCTGGTGTGCACCTCGTGGCTCATCGACGCCGAACTGGCAGCCGGCCGCGTCGACGTGGCGCGCCCGATGATCGAGCGCCTGGTCAGCTGCGCGAACGATGTCGGCCTTTATGCCGAGGAAGTGGACACCGCCGACGGCGGCATGCTCGGCAACTTCCCGCAGGCGCTGACGCACCTGGGGTTGATCGGCAACGTGATCAACCTGCAACTGTCCGAGCGCCAGGGCACGGCTGCGGTGCAAGGCTCGTATGCCGACCGCGCGCGCCATGCCGTGACGGCCACGTTCGGCTGGCGCGGTGTGCTGGCGGCGATGTGGCAGTCGCGCCGGTTCGCCCGGGTCTGGTCCTCGAAGCGCTCGAAGCTGCCGTGGCCGTAGACCCGCCTCGGCCAGGCGGCCGCATGAGATTCCCGCCAATCGGTGTTGCCTCCACCGTCCAGGCGGAAGGCGCCTGTAACCATTCCAGGTTCTGGAGCGTATTGGCCTGCATCGGGCCATTACGCCCGCGGGATCAGACGCACCATGCACGCCACGCTCCCCCTGCTCGCCGCCACCGACTTCCCGCCCATCCGCCGCCGTCGGCTGGAGACGCTCCAGGTGAATCTGGGCTACAAGTGCAACCAGAGCTGCCTCCACTGCCATGTGGCAGCCGGGCCCAACCGCACCGAGATGATGGACGCGGACCACGTTGCCCTAGTCCTCGAGGTGCTGCGCGCGCGCCGGCTCGCGACGCTCGACCTGACGGGCGGCGCGCCGGAGCTGAGCCCGCATTTCCGCGATCTGGTGCGGGGCGCCCGAGCCTTGGGCGCCAAGGTCATCGACCGCTGCAACCTGACCATCCTGTCCGAGCCCGGTCAGCAAGACCTGGCCGCCTTCCTGGCCGCACAGGGCGTGGAAGTCACGGCCTCGCTGCCGTGCTACTCCCCGGCCGCCGTCGACCGCCAGCGTGGCGACGGCGTGTTCGAACAAAGCATCGCCGGGCT
>NZ_JACDCU010000451.1 GCF_013817365.1 Methylibium sp.
CCGGGACGCGGCAACGTCGAGGCGCCTTGCTTCGAAGAAGACTGCGTTCAGCCGAGTTCTTTGACCATCGCCGGCACGGCTTCGAACAGATCGGCCTCGAGCCCGTAATCGGCGACGCTGAAGATCGGCGCCTCCGCATCCTTGTTGATCGCCACGATGACCTTGCTGTCCTTCATGCCCGCCAGATGCTGAATCGCACCACTGATGCCCGCAGCGATGTAAAGGCTGGGCGCGACGATCTTGCCGGTCTGGCCGACCTGCCAGTCGTTGGGCGCGTAGCCGGCATCCACTGCCGCGCGGCTTGCGCCCAGCGCGGCGCCGAGCTTGTCGGCCAATGGCGTGAGCACCTCGGTGAACTTGTCGCTGGAGCCCAGCGCGCGGCCGCCCGAGACGATGATCTTGGCAGCGGTGAGTTCGGGCCGATCGCTCTTGGTGACCTCGCGGCCGACGAAGCTCGATGCACCACTGTCGGCCACCGCGTCGATGCGTTCCACCGCAGCGCTGCCGCCGCTGCTGGCGGCCGCGTCGAACCCGGTGGTGCGAACGGTGATCACCTTGGTCGCCTCGGCGCTCTGCACAGTGGCGACGGCGTTGCCGGCGTAGATGGAGCGCTCGAACGTGTCAGGCGCGTCGACCTTGCTGATGTCGGAGATCTGCGCGACGTCGAGCAGCGCGGCCACGCGCGGCGCGATGTTCTTGCCGTAGGCCGTGGCAGGAAAGAGGATGTGGCTGTAATCGCCGGCGAGCGCGATCACCTGCGCGGCGACGTTCTCGGCGAGGCCGTCGGCGAAGGCCGGCGCATCGGCATGCACCACCTTGGCGACGCCATGCACCTGGGCAGCGGCCTGGGCTACCGCGCCGGCATCGGCGCCGGCCACCAGCACGTGCACCTCGCCGCCGCATTGCGTCGCGGCCGTAATGGTGTTGAACGTGGAGCCCTTGAGGTGGGCATTGTCGTGTTCAGCAATTACGAGAGCAGTCATGCAGATTCTCCGGATTAAGGCGCGTTGACCGGCGCTCCAGCGACCGGTCGAACGCGACGATTCAGTGCAGCGCTTCGCGCCGCACTAAATCACTTTGGCTTCGTTCTTGAGCTTGGCCACCAGGGTCGCCACGTCGGGCACCTTGATGCCAGCGCCGCGCTTGGGCGGCTCGACGACCTTGAGCGTCTTCAAGCGAGGCGCGACATCTACACCGAGCTCTGCCGGCTTCAAGACCTCGAGCGTCTTCTTCTTGGCCTTCATGATGTTGGGCAGCGTCACGTAGCGCGGCTCGTTGAGTCGCAGGTCCGTGGTGATGACGGCGGGCAACTTGATCCTGATCGTCTCGAGCCCCCCATCGACCTCGCGCGTGACCGTCGCGAAGCCGTCCGCTACCTCGACCTTGCTCGCGAACGTGGCTTGCGGCAAGCCGGCCAGCGCGGCCAGCATCTGGCCGGTCTGGTTGCAATCGTCGTCGATGGCCTGCTTGCCGAGGATCACCAGTTGCGGCGCCTCCTTGTCGACCAGCGCCTTGAGCAGCTTGGCTACCGCCAGCGGTTGCAGTTCCTCGGTCGTCTCGATGAGGATCGCGCGGTCGGCTCCGATCGCCATGGCGGTTCGCAGCGTTTCCTGGCATTGCGTGACGCCGCAGGACACGGCGATGATCTCGGTGACCACGCCCCTCTCCTTGAGCCGCACCGCCTCTTCGACGGCTATTTCGTCGAAGGGGTTCATGCTCATCTTCACGTTGGCGATGTCGACACCGCTGCCGTCGCTCTTGACGCGCACCTTCACGTTGTAATCGACGACGCGCTTGACCGAAACCAGTGCCTTCATGCGCAGTTCTCCAGGGACTTGAGTACTCTGATGCTTGCCGATTCTAGGGAGCCGCAAAACCTGCAGCGGGGACGCGCCATAGAAAAAGCACGATCGTTCTATTCTAACAACAAGCGCGACGCGAAGCCGCGCTTGCAGTCGGGGTGGTGCCTCGAACCGGGATCGAACCGGTACGGACGGTGAAGTCCTGCGGATTTTCTTACCCGCTACGGCTTTCGCCGCCGCGCGCAAGCGAGCTGCGCGCGTTCGGGGTCTGGAGCGCGCCTTCACCGTCGCCGATGCTGCGACATCGACATTAGGTGCCCGCCGTCCGCTCTCTACACCTTCCGCCAGGAGACCGGGCGGCTTGGCTCGGTGTTGCCTCGCAGCGCAGGTCAATGCACCGCAGGGGGTTCGCCGACTTTGACGGGATTCATCCCGCGCGTTTCCGCGCGAGCGCTCAAATTGCTTTCAAGTCCGCTGCGTCTGCCAATTTCGCCATCGAGGCCCGGCGCGCATGGTAGCGCGAGCTTCTTTCACGCCCTTTCGCTCGCACCAACCAAAACGCCCTGTTGGCAGGGCGTTCGAAGGGATGATCAACAGGGAAATGATGGAGGCGCGGGGCGGAGTCGAACCGCCCTGGACGGATTTGCAATCCGCTGCATAACCGCTTTGCTACCGCGCCGTGTTGACTGCTGTGCCTGGAAAAGGCCGCGCCCGATTCTGACCAAAAACGCCAGCGCCCGCTTGTGCTGCCTTGACCTGCGCCTACGCAGCCGCACTGGTACCCGCTGTAGCGGTGTCAACAAAAAGGGAAGCCAAAGCTTCCCTTTCGAATGTGGAGCGGGAGACGAGACTCGAACTCGCGACCTCAACCTTGGCAAGGTTGCGCTCTACCAACTGAGCTACTCCCGCTTGGGTGTCCTTGAAACCCCTATCGTTCACAAGCACTACTGAAACGACGCCGGGGCTTCGAGACTCACGACGTTGCCGCCTGTCGCGAGCCGCAAAGTGTAGCCGAAGGGGACGCGGCCGCGCAAGCGCGACCGACCTTGCGCTCAGTGCTTCAAGCGCTCTGTAGTGATAGCGGGTACCGCTTCGGCCTTGGGCGTTTCAGCGACTTTCGGTTCGTCTTCCACTAGCGCTTCGGGCAAGCGCTGCAGCGCAACTTCAAGCACCTTGTCGAACCACTTCACCGGCACGATCTCAAGGTGATTCTTGACGTTCTCGGGAATGTCCTGCAAGTCCTTCACGTTCTCTTCCGGGATCATCACGGTCTTGATGCCACCCCGGTGAGCCGCCAGCAGCTTTTCCTTCAATCCGCCGATCGCCGTGATTTCGCCGCGCAGCGTGATCTCGCCCGTCATCGCGACGCCGGCACG
>NZ_JACDCU010000098.1 GCF_013817365.1 Methylibium sp.
GCGTAGAACTGGTCGACCAGTGCCGTGACCGGTAGCCGGGCGCCATGGTGCTGCGCCTCCGCAAGACACAAACCCAGGTCCTTGCGCATCCAGTCGACCGCGAAGCCGAAGTCGAACTTGTCCTCGATCATGGTCGGGCCGCGGTTGTCCATCTGCCAGCTCTGCGCGGCGCCCTTGCCGATCACACCGAGCACGGCCTTCATGTCCAGCCCGGCCTTCTGACCGAAAGCGATGGCTTCGGCCAAGCCCTGCACCAAGCCGGCGATGGCGATCTGGTTGACCATCTTGGCAAGCTGGCCGGAGCCGGCCGCGCCGAGCAGGGTGACCGCCTTCGAAAAGGCCATCGCTACCGGCTGGATGCGCTCGAACGCGCCCGCCTCGCCCCCACACATGACGGTCAGTGCGCCGTTGATGGCGCCGAGGTTGCCGCCGGAGACCGGCGCATCGATGAAGGCCAGGCCGCGCTCGCGTGCCACCTTGTCGAGCTCGCGCGCAATGTCGGCCGAGGCGGTGGTGTGGTCGACGAACACCGCGCCGGGCTTCATGCCGCCCAAGGCGCCGCCCTCGCCGAGGGTCACGGCGCGCAGGTCGGCGTCGTTGCCGACGCACGCGAACACGATGTCGGCGCCGGCCGCTGCCTCACGCGGCGTGGCGGCAGAGGCGCCGCCGTTCTCCGCGACCCATGCCTTGGCCTTGGCGGCGGTGCGGTTGTAGACGGTGACATGGTGGCCGGCTTTGGCCAGGTGGCCGGCCATGGGCGCGCCCATCACGCCCAGGCCGAGAAAGGCCACGGTGCGCGGGGCGGTCGATTCGTAAGTGCGGGTGCTCATGGGTTTGTCGTCTCCTGTAAAGCGAACGGCCTCGAAACGAGGCCGGCTTGAAGGAGCGAATGATGCTCTAAACGATGGTCAGGTGCTCGGTGCCGGCAGACAGGTCGGCGTTGCGGGCGCGGCGGCTGTTGAGTTTGATCTGCAGCCGCAGATCGTTCACCGAGTCGGCGTTGCGCAGGGCGTCTTCGTAGGTGACCATCTGGCCTTCGTAAAGGTCGTACAGGCTCTGGTCGAAGGTCTGCATGCCGAGCTCGCGGCTCTTCTTCATGATCTCCTTGATCTCGGCCACCTCGCCCTTGAAGATCAGCTCCGAGATCAGCGGCGTGTTGAGCAGGATCTCGACCGCCGCCACACGGCCCGTGCCTTCCTGGCGCGGCAAGAGGCGCTGCGAGACCAGCGACTTCAGGTTGAGCGACAGGTCCATCAGCAGTTGCGCGCGCCGTTCCTCGGGAAAGAAATTGATGATCCGGTCGAGCGCCTGGTTGGCGCTGTTGGCGTGCAGGGTGGCCATGCACAGGTGGCCGGTCTCGGCGAAGGCCACCGCGTGCTCCATCGTCTCGCGGTCGCGTAGTTCGCCCATCAGGATCACGTCGGGGGCCTGGCGCAGCGCGTTCTTCAGCGCCGCCTCCCAGCCGTCGGTATCGATGCCGACCTCGCGCTGGGTGACGATGCAGTTCTTGTGCGGGTGCACGAACTCCACCGGGTCCTCGATCGTGATGATGTGGCCGAAGGAGCTCTCGTTGCGGTGATCCACCATCGCTGCCAGCGAGGTGCTTTTGCCCGAGCCCGTGGCGCCGACGAAGATCACCAGCCCGCGCTTGCTCGAAGCCACGTCTTTCAGAATGCTCGGCAGGCCGAGCGTGTCGATGGTGGGCAGGGTGTTCGGGATCGTGCGCAGTACCAGCCCCACATGGCCCTGTTGCATGAAGGCGTTGACGCGAAAGCGGCCGATGCCGCTCGGCGAGATGGCGAAGTTGCATTCCTTCGTGCGCTCGAATTCGGCCGCCTGCTTGTCGTTCATGATCGAGCGCGCCAGCGCGATCGTGTGCTGCGGCGTCAGCGGCTGCGGCGACACCTTGGTCACGCGCCCGTCGACCTTGACGGCCGGCGGGAAGTCCGCGGTGAGGAAGAGGTCCGAGCCGGTGCGGGCGATGAGGAGCCGCAGCAGGTCGTTGACGAATTTCGATGCCTGGTCGCGTTCCATGAGCTTTCTTTCGTGTGCGTTGTATCGAGGGGCGCTCAGCCGCCGGCCAGCAGGGCCGACAAGCGGGTGCTCACTTGGCGCAGCCGCAGCGAAAGGCGGCGCGCCAGCGAGGCCAGCAGCGCCAGCGCCAGTCGCGGCTCGCTCGCCATCAGCGCCTCGAGCCTGCGTGCGTCGAGCACTGCCAGTACGCAGGGCGTCAGGGTGGTGCAGGCAGAAAAGCGCGAGCCGGCGTCGAGCAGCGACATCTCGCCGAGCAGGTCGCCGGCGTGCGCCTCGGCCAGACGCACGCGCGAGCCGTCGCCTTGCACCCGATCGACCGACAGCCGGCCTTCGAGCACCACGAGCAGGTAGTCGCCTGCCTCGTCCTGGCCGATCACCGCTTGCGCCGCCGGCACCAGCACGAAATCGAAATGGCCCGCCAGGCGGGCCGCCTCGATGGGCGTCAGCGCCATGCCGTGACGGTCGGCCCGCCACACTGCGGTAAACAACTCGCGGCCGCGCTCGGCGGCGAAGGGCTGAGCCATCACGCGCTCGGCGCGCGCGGTCCAGCTCATCTGCAGCGGTGCGGCCTCGCCGCCATCGGCGGCGGTCGGGTTTTCGTGCGGGCGTTCGAGCGACGGTTTCACGGCGACAGCGGGCAAAACGGTGTGCCCCACTTCAGCCGGGGAAGTTTTCCGGCGTCTTGGCGCGGCTGCGCGCTTCGGCGGGCGAGACCAGGTTGCGGCGAACCAGGTCGGTGAGGTTCTGGTCGAGCGTTTGCATGCCCATGCTGTTGCCGGTCTGGATCGAGCTGTACATCTGAGCGACCTTGTTCTCGCGGATCAGGTTGCGGATGGCTGGCGTGCCCAGCATGATCTCGTGCGCGGCGACGCGCCCCGAGCCGTCTTTCGTCTTGCACAGCGTCTGCGAGATCACGCCGATCAGGGATTCCGAGAGCATGGCGCGCACCATGTCCTTCTCGGCGGCCGGGAACACGTCGACCACGCGGTCGATGGTCTTGGCGGCCGACGAGGTGTGCAGCGTGCCGAACACGAGGTGGCCGGTTTCAGCGGCAGTGAGCGCCAAGCGAATGGTTTCCAGGTCGCGCATTTCGCCGACCAGGATGCAGTCCGGGTCCTCGCGCAGTGCGGAGCGCAGCGCGTTGCTGAAGGACAGGGTGTGCGGCCCGACCTCGCGCTGGTTGATCAGGCAGCGCTTGGACTCGTGCACGAACTCGATCGGATCCTCGACGGTGAGGATGTGGCCGTACTCGTGCTCATTGAGGTGATTGACCATCGCGGCCAGCGTGGTCGACTTGCCCGAACCGGTCGGGCCCGTCACCAGCACCAGGCCGCGCGGCTTGAGCGCAAGGTCGGCGAAGATCTTGGGGGCCTGCAATTGTTCGAGCGAGAGGATCTTGCTCGGAATGGTGCGAAACACCGCGCCGGCGCCGCGGTTGTGGTTGAAGGCGTTGACGCGAAAACGGGCCAGGCCCTGGATCTCGAACGAGAAATCGCACTCCAGCAGCTCCTCGTAGGCCTTGCGCTGGGCATCGTTCATGATGTCGTACACCATCTCGTGCACGTTCTTGTGGTCCAGCGGGTCCACGTTGATGCGCCGCACGTCGCCATGCACCCGGATCATCGGCGGCAGGCCGGCAGACAAGTGCAGGTCGGAGGCCTTGTTCTTGACCGAAAACGCCAGCAGTTGGGTGATGTCCATGGAGGCGAAAACGAGCCAGGGCGGGCCCGAAAGACGAGGGATCGAAACGATTATGGCGACGATAGCGAGCAAGTTGGACGAAGTGAGCGGGCGCATCGCACGCGCCTGCGATGCGGCGGGGCGGCCCGTGTCAAGCGTCACGCTGCTCGCGGTCAGCAAGACGTTTTCCGCCGACGCGGTGCGCGAGGCGATGTCGGCGGGGCAAGCGCGCTTCGGCGAGAACTACGTGCAGGAGGCGCTCTACAAGATGGCCGCGCTGGCCGAGGTGCGCCCGCAGCTCGAATGGCACCTGATCGGCCCGCTGCAGAGCAACAAGACGCGCGTGGTGGCCGAGAGCTTTGACTGGGTGCATTCGGTCGATCGCTTGAAGATCGCGCAGCGCCTGTCGGAGCAGCGGCCGGCGCACTTGCCGGCCTTGCAGGTGTGCCTGCAGGTCAACATCAGTGGCGAGGCGAGCAAGAGCGGCCTGGCGCCCGCCGAAGTGCAGACGGTGGCGCGTGCGGTGGCGGCCTTGCCGCGGCTCACGCTGCGCGGGGTGATGGCCGTGCCGGAGCCGGCGGGCGATCTTGCGGCCCAGCGCCGGCCGCATCGCGCCCTGCGCGAACTGCTGGCAAGCCTCAATGCCGGCGGGCTCACGCTCGATACCCTGTCGATGGGCATGACGGCCGACCTGGAGGCCGCCGTGCTTGAAGGCGCGACGATGGTGCGGGTGGGCACGGCGATCTTCGGCGGACGGCCGGCAGTGGCTTGAAGGGCACTGCCCGCTGGTGAGGGCTGCGCGGCCGGGCCGAACTCGCGGCGGCCTGGCTGTGCAACGGCAGCCGTATCCAGCCGCGCGGGCAAGGCATCAGCGACGCTTCTTGGTCACGAAGTGGTGCAGCTCGCCGACGATGCCGCGCCGGAACGCCAGCACGCAGACGATGAAGATGAGCCCGGTGACGAGCGTCACCGATTCGCCAAGGCTGTTGAACCAGTTGATTCCCGTGAGGTCCGCCAGCGCCCGGCCCAGGTTGCCGATCTTGTTTTCGAGCGCGATGATGACCAGCGCGCCGACGATGGGGCCCACCATGGTGCCCATGCCGCCCACCAGTGTCATCAAAATGACCAGGCCCGAGGTGGTCCACACCGCGTCGGACAGCGTGGCGAAACCGAGCACCAGCGTCTTGGTGGCGCCGGCCAGGCCGGCCAGCGCGGCCGACAGCACGAAGGCGACCAGCTTGAAGCGTTCTACGTCGTAGCCCAGCGAAACCGCACGCGCCTCGTTTTCGCGGATCGAGGTGAGCACTTGCCCGAAGGGCGAATGCACGGTGCGGTAGATCACCCAGAACGCGAACAGGAAGATGCCCAGCACGACGTAATACAGCGTCAGGTCGTTCGCCAGATCCAGGCCGAGGAAAGTGCCACGTGGCACGCCTTGCAGCCCGTCTTCGCCGTAGGTGAAGGGCGCTTGCAGGAACACGAAGAACAGCATCTGTGCCAGCGCCAGCGTGATCATCGAGAAGTAGATGCCCGAGCGACGGATCGCCAGCCAGCCGAAGCCCAGTCCCACGATGGCCGCCGCACCGGTGCCGACCAGCAGGCCCACCGGCGCCGGCAGGCCCCAGACCTTGAGCGCGTGGCCGGCGCAGTAGGCCGCGGTGCCGAGGAAGGCGGCATGTCCGAAGGACAGCAGCCCGGTGAAGCCGATCAGCAGGTTGAAGGCGCAGGCGAAAAGCGCATAGCACATCACCTTCATCACGAAGATCGGGTAGGCGCCGACCGCCGGCAGCAGCGCCACGGCGATGAACAGCACGGCGTAGCCGAGCAGCGGCGAGCGCGGCGTGCGTGCGACGGTCGCGCTCGGGGGCGCGCTCACTGGAGCCCCTCGTCCGACAGGACCGTCGGCCGAATCTGCGAGGGCAGACGGGCCGGCTCGGAAGCGATCCGACGCTCGGACCGCAAGAAACGCCCGACTGCCATCACTTCTCCTTGCCGAACAGCCCGGCCGGGCGGATCAGCAGCACGATGGCCATGATGAGGAACACCACGGTGTTGGAGGCCTCGGGATAGAACACTTTTGTCAGCCCCTCGATCACGCCAAGGCCGAAGCCGGTGAGGATGGAGCCCAGGATCGAGCCCATGCCGCCGATCACCACCACCGCGAACACGACGATGATCAGGTTGCTGCCCATCAGCGGCTGAACCTGCAGGATGGGCGCGGCCAGCACGCCGGCGAAGGCGGCCAGCGCCACGCCGCCGGCATAGGTGAGCGTGATCATGCGCGGCACGTTGATGCCGAACGCCTGCACGAGGCGCGGGTTCTCGGTGCCGGCACGCAGCGTTGCGCCCAGCGTGGTTTTCTCGATCAGGGCCCACACTGCGAAGCACACGGTGATCGACGCGACGACCACCCAGGCGCGGTAGTTCGGCAGCACCATGAAGCCGAGGTTGGTCGCGCCCTGGAGTGCGTCGGGCACCGGATAGGGCTGGCCCGAAACGCCGTAGAAGGAACGGAACACGCCCTCGGCCACCAGCGTGATGCCGAAGGTCAGCAGCAGCCCGTACAGGTGATCGAGCTTGTAGAGCCACTGCAGCAGCAGCCGCTCGATCAGGATGCCGAGTGCGCCCACCGCCAAAGGCGCCAGCACCAGCATCGCCCAGTAGTTGAGCCCCAGGTACTCGAGACCCATCCACGCCAGGAACGCGCCCATCATGTAGAGCGCGCCGTGGGCGAAGTTGATGATGTTGAGCATGCCGAAGATGACCGCCAGGCCCAGCGACAGCATCGCGTAGAACGAGCCGTTCACCAGGCCCAGCAACAGCTGCCCGAGGAGGGCGGGCAGCGGGATGCCGAGAAGATCCATCATGTGCGGGTCAGCCTTCGGTCACTTCCGGCATTGCCGACGCAACGATCACTTCTTGACCAGCGGGCACTTGCTGTCGGCCAGCTTCGTGTAGGCCTCGTCGCCGGGGATGCGCTGGGCGACCTTGTAGTAGTCCCAAGGCTCCTTCGATTCGGCCGGCGTCTTCACCTGCATGAGGTACATGTCGTAGCGGTGCCGGCCATCGGGGCCGATGGTGCCGCCCTTGGCGAAGAAGTCGTTGACCTTGGTCGCCTTCATCTGCGCGATCACCTTGTCGGCGTCGTCGCTTTGGGTGGCTTCGACGGCCTTGAGGTAATGCGTGGTGGCCGAATAGTCGCCTGCCTGGAGCATCGAGGGCATGCGCTTGAGCTTGTCGAAGAAGCGGCGGCTCCACGCGCGAGACTCCGGGCTCTGGTTCCAGTACCAGCCGTCGGTCAGGTACATGCCCTGCGTGGCCTTCAGGCCCAGCGCATGAATGTCGTTGATGAACATCAGCAGGCCGGCCAGCTTCATCGTCGAAGTCACGCCGAACTCGTTGGCGGCCTTGATCGAGTTGATGGTGTCGCCGCCGGCGTTGGCCAAGCCGAGAATTTGCGCGCCGCTGCCTTGAGCTTGCAGCAGGAAGCTGGAGAAGTCGTTGGCCGAAAGCGGGTGCTTGACGCTGCCCACCACCTTGCCGCCGGCCTTTTGCACGACGGAGGAGGTGTCGTTCTGCAGCGAGGCGCCGAAGGCATAGTCGGCGGTCAGGAAGAACCACGTCTTGCCGCCGGACTTGACCACCGCGTTGCCGGTGCCGTTGGCCAGCGCCACGGTGTCGTAGGCGTAGTGGATGGTGTAGGGCGTGCAGTCCTCGTTGGTCAGCCGCGCGCTGGCCGCACCGATGGAGATAAAGGTCTTCTTCTTCTCGGCGGCGATCTTGGCCATGGCCAGGTTGGTGCCGGAATTGGTGCCACCGATCAGCATGTCCACACCCTGGGTGTCGAACCACTCGCGGGCCTTGCTGGCGGCCACGTCGGGCTTGTTCTGGTGGTCGGCGTAGATCACCTCGATCTTCTTGCCGGCGACCATGCCCTTCATGTCGGCCACGGCCATCTTGACGGCCTCGACGCCGGCGGCGCCGTCGATGTCGGAGTAAAGGCCCGACATGTCGGTGATGATGCCGATGCGCACCACGTCGCCCGAGATCTGGGCCTGGGCAGCGGCACTGAAGCCGCAGGCGGCCACAGCGGCCAGTGCGATGCGTTGAAGGGCGAAGGTCATGGCGAAATCTCCTGGGTGGATGAGAAAAGGCGTCGGGATCAGACGCTGAGCAACTCGTCGAGCGCCGCCTGCTTGTCGGCAAGCTGCGCCGCGGGGAAAGACAGGGCCACGTTGCCGTGCTCGATCACGTGGAAGTGGTCGGCCAGCCGGGTCGCGAAACGGAAGTTCTGCTCCACCATCACGATGGTGAAGCCCTGGTCCTTGAGCGTGGTGATCATGCGCGCGAGCGCCTGCACGATCACCGGGGCGAGGCCTTCGGAAATCTCGTCGAGCAGAAGGATGTCGGCGCCGGTGCGCAGGATGCGCGCCACCGCCAGCATCTGCTGCTCGCCGCCCGAGAGCCGCGTGCCCTGGCTGGCGCGGCGCTCGGCCAGGTTGGGGAACATCGCGTAGATGTCGGCCTCGCTCATCGGCGTGCCGCGGCCCGCTTTCAGGCGCGGCGGCAGCAGGAGGTTTTCTTCGGCGGAGAGTGACGCGAAGATGCCGCGCTCCTCCGGGCAGTAGCCGATGCCGAGATGGGCGATGCGGTGGGTCGGCCAGCCGATGGTTTCCTCGCCGTGCACCTTGATGGAGCCCTTGCGTTCGCCGGTCAGGCCCAGGATGGCGCGCAGGGTGGTGGTGCGGCCCGCGCCGTTGCGCCCGAGCAGGGTGACGACCTGGCCGCGCGGCACGGTGAGGTCGATGCCATGCAGGATGTGGCTCTCGCCGTACCAGGCGTGCAGATTGCGGATCTCGATCGCCGGCGCCGTGCTCATCTCAATGCGCGCCCTGCAACTCGGTTGCTTCGCTGCCCATGTAGGCCTCGAGCACCGCGGGATGTCGGGACACTTCTTCGTACGGCCCTTCGGCCAGCACCGCGCCGCGTGCCAGCACCGTGATGCGGTCCGCGATGCTGGCGACCACGCGCATGTTGTGCTCGACCATCAGCACGGTGCGGCCCTCGGCGACGCGCTTGATGAGCGCGGTGACACGCTCCACGTCCTCGTGGCCCATGCCCTGCGTGGGTTCGTCCAGCAGCATCAGCTCCGGGCTCATCGCCATGGTGGTGGCGATCTCGAGCGCGCGCTTGCGGCCGTAGGGCAGATCGGCGGCCTGCAGTTGCGCCACGTCGCGCAGATCGACCAGCTCCAGCAGCTCGAGCACCTTGGCGTCGAGCGCGCGCAGGCCGCTCAGGTTCTTCCAGAAGTGAAACGAGGTGCCGGTGAAGCGCTGCAGGCCGATGCGCACGTTCTCCAGCACGCTCAGGTGCGGGAACACCGCCGAGATCTGGAACGAGCGGATCACGCCGCGCCGGGCGATCTGCGCCGGCGCCTCGCGGGTGATGTCGTGCCCGTTGAAGTGGATCGTGCCACGCGTCGGCGCCAGGAACTTGGTCAACAGGTTGAAGCACGTGGTCTTGCCCGCGCCGTTCGGGCCGATCAGTGCGTGGATGTGGCCGCGTTGCACCTGCAGCATCACTCGGTCCACGGCAGTGAAGCCCTTGAACTCCTTGGTGAGCTCGCGTGTCTCGAGAATGAAGTCGCTCATGGGGGTGGCAGGCAAGGCTTGAGACTGTAGGCAGGCGTGTTGCGCTGCAATAGCCGGGTTGCCCCTAAGTTGTTGCCGAGTTGCGCGGCGAAGAGTCGCTTCGGCGACAGTGATCCGTCAGGGAGCTCATGTTGCACGTCCGACACCCTGCGAACGAATTGCTGGCCTGACTGCGCCCGTTCGGCGGTCTTGCGGGTTTGGAGACCTTGGCGCCCCTAACGCCGACTCGTACAGCGATCACTTCCCGCGAGCACCGTTTCGGCGCGCCCATCGCGCGGCTCGCTAGACTGGGCCGGCAACGGCCGCTTTCGTGTGCCCCTGGAGCCTTCGATGACCACCGCCTCTTCCTCCGCAATCGCCTTCATCGGCGGCGGCAACATGGCCAGCGCGCTGATCGGCGGATTGCGGCGCGGCGGTGTCGCGGCCGGCGACATCCTCGTGGTCGAGCCCGGAGCCGAGCAGCGCGAGCGACTGCGGCACGCGTTCGACATCGTGGCCCATGAGCACGCCACACCGGCCCTGGCTGCCGCGGAGTTGGTGGTCTGGGCGGTGAAGCCGCAGCTCTTCAGGGAAGCTGCCGCGCTCTGCCGCGAGCACGTCGCCGGCGCGGCGCAGCTCAGCGTGATGGCCGGTATCCGCAGCGACGCGGTCGTGCGCGCCAGCGGCAGCGAGCGCGTGGTGCGCGCCATGCCCAACACGCCGGCCCTGATCGGCCAGGGCATCGCCGGGCTGTACGCAAGACCCGAGGTGGGCGCCGGGGAACGCGCCAGCGTCGAGGCGTTGCTGGCGCCCACCGGGCGGCTGCTCTGGGTCGATCGGGAGGCGGACCTCGACGCGGTGACCGCGCTGTCGGCGTCCGGCCCGGCCTACGTGTTCCTCTTTCTCGAGGCCTTCATGGAGGCCGCGGTCGACATGGGCTTGAGCGCAGAGCAAGGCCGCGCCCTGGCCCTGGGCACCTTCGCGGGGGCCACGGCGCTGGCCGAGCAAAGCCCCGAGCCGCCTGCAGTGCTGCGCGAGCGCGTCACGTCCAAGGGCGGCACGACCCACGCCGCCCTGAGCGCGATGCAGGCCGACGGCGTGCGCGAGGCCATCGTGCGCGCGGTGCGGGCGGCGCAGCGGCGGGCCGCAGAGCTGGGTGACGAATTCGGCGGCTGACCGGCGCTCGGTGGCGACCTGCGCAGCGCGCACGCCGCACGGAGTGTGGGGCGGCCGGCCATTG